>JBLNBW010000147.1:0-6775 GCA_050260255.1 Rhodospirillaceae bacterium
CAAGCCTTTACCGCGTGATCGCGAACAGAAACGTAACGACTATTGAACGCAGAGCGGAACGCACAAAAGGAAAAGGGTTACGGCGTTGTCCGTAACCCTTTGATTATCTGGTCGGGGCGAGAGGATTTGAACCTCCGACCACCTGCACCCCATGCAGGTACGCTACCAGGCTGCGCTACGCCCCGAGGGTGGGCATTATAACAGAGGGGCTGCACCCAAAGCGATCAGGCGCGCAGGAGATCGAGCACGCTCTTGATTTCGGCGCGCACCGCGCTGAGATCCGCGCTCGTAGTGGAGCGTTCGCTTCCCGATTTTGCAGGTTCGGCGACCAGCTCATCGAGACGATTGCGCGCGCCGTTGATGGTGAAGCCCTGGTCGTAGAGCAGTTCGCGGATGCGGCGTATCAACAGCACCTCGTGGTGCTGGTAATACCGCCGGTTGCCTCGCCGCTTCACCGGCTTCAACTGCGTGAATTCCTGCTCCCAATAGCGCAGCACGTGCGGCTTCACGCCGCACAGCTCGCTCACTTCGCCGATGGTGAAGTACCGCTTGGCGGGTATGGGAGGCAGCGGGGCCTTACTGTGATTGCTTTGGGTCGCGTCCATCGCTGTAGTGCTGCTCCACCATGGCCTTCAGCTTCTGCGATGCATGAAAGGTGACGACGCGCCGCGCGGTAATCGGTATTTCTTCTCCGGTCTTGGGATTGCGGCCCGGGCGCTGGGGCTTGTCGCGCAACTGGAAATTGCCGAAACCCGAGAGCTTTACCCCGCTGCCGTTCTCCAGAGCGGTGCGGACTTCCTCGAAAAACGACTCGACCATATCCTTGGCCTCGCGTTTGTTGAAACCGACTTTTTCGAACAATAGGTCGGCAAGTTCCGCCTTGGTTAAAGTCATTATCTCCCCTTGTCAACGTAGCTTCGCGTTGAACTGCTGCTGCAGAATCTCACGCAGCTGCGCGACCGCAGACTCCACTTCCGCGTCCGTCAAAGTCTTTCGAGTATCCTGCAATAACACCCTGAAAGCAAGACTTTTTCTGCCTTTTCCCAGATCGCTTCCACGATATACATCAAAGAGCCCGATGTGCGCAACGATAGGCGGTTTCCGGGCGTTCAAAGCGTCCATCACCTCTTGGTAAGGCGTCTCTTCGTCGAACACCAGGGCCATGTCGCGGCGCACCGGAGGAAAGCGCGAGGTTTCGGCGTACGCCGGCAAGCGATCTCCCCGCAGCACGTCCCAATCCAGCTCGAACAAAACGGGCGCCGACGGCAAGTCGTACTTCTGCTGCCAACGCGGATGAAGCTCGCCCAGCCATCCGGCCGCGACGCCATCGCACAGCACCCGCGCAGACTTGCCGGGATGCAGCGCCGGATGGGCCGCCGCCTCGAATCGCAGCTCGCGCGGCGCAAAGAGCGCCTCGACATCCGATTTGACGTCGTAGAAATCGACTTTCCGGCCGTCGCTCCCCCACTGCTCATCCACCGCGGCGCCGTACGCTACCCCGCCGAGGCGCCACGGCTGATCGACACCGCCCCGAGCCGAGGAAAAGCACCGTCCGATTTCGAACACCCGCACGCGCGTCTGCTTGTGTCTTGCGTTGAAGGCCACGCAGTCCACGAGACCGCCGAACAGGCTGGAGCGCATGACGCTCATGTGGCTTGCAATGGGATTCGCCAGAGCAACCGGCGCACGATTCGAGCAGTAGTCCTCTTCCCACGCGCGGTCCACGAAGCTATAGGTCACGACTTCCTGGTAATCCCGGTCGGCCATGAGATGCCGTATCGCTGCATTGCTGCGCGTCGCTTCCGGGAGCGGCAACATCGACGCAGCGGCCTCGGGAATGGTCGCCGGCACGCGATCGTAGCCGTAGACGCGCACGAGTTCTTCGATGAGATCTTCCTCGATGGAAATGTCGAAGCGGTACGTCGGCGGCGTCACGAGCCAATGATCGGCGCCCCGCACGATCTCACAGCCGAGCCGGCTCAGAATCTCTTCGGCCTCGCTCGCCTCGATTTCTATGCCGAGCAGCCGCTGCACGCGCGGCAAGCGCAGCGGGACGGCCGCACGGCGCGGCAGTTTCGCAACGGCCTCCGTGATCGGACCGGCCTCGCCACCGCAAATTTCGAGCACCAGCGCGGTGGCACGCTCAAGTCCCGCGCGCGTCGCTCCGAAATCCACGCCGCGCTCGAAGCGATACGACGAATCGGAGCCGAAGCCCAGCTCACGAGATTTGCCGGCGATTACGGCGGGTTCGAAGTATGCGCTTTCGAGAAAGATATCCTGAGTTTTTGCATCGACAGCCGTTGCGGCGCCACCCATGATGCCTGCGAGCGCAACCGCGTGAGCATCGTCGGCGATTACGAGATAGGACGGCGTGAGCTCTCGGGTTTCGCCGTTCAGCAGCGTGATAGGCTCGCCGCTACGCGCGTAACGGACGGTAATGCCGCCTTTCAACTTCGCCGCATCGAACGCATGCAGCGGCTGACCGAGCTCCAGCATGACATAGTTGGTAATGTCCACGATCGCGCTGATCGAGCGCACGCCGCTGCGCGTGAGGCGCTGGATCATCCAATCCGGCGTCGGCGTATCGGCCCTCACGCTGCGTACCAGACGTCCGCAATACAGTGGGCATGCCTCGGGCGCCGCCAACTCCACTCTCAGCGTATCGTTGGTCGAAGCTTCCACGGCGCCGGAATGCGGTGGCTTGAGCGCGGTGCGCGTCAGCGCTGCAACTTCACGCGCCATGCCGAGGATAGACAGGCAGTCTCCGCGATTGGGCGTAGGCTTGGTGGTGAACAGCGTGTCATCGAGATCGAGCACGGTACGGATGTCGTCGCCGGATTTCGCGTCCGGCGAAAGCGCGAGCAAGCCGGAGGCTTCTTCGCTCAAGCCCAGTTCCTTCGCCGAGCACAACATGCCTTGCGATTCCACGCCGCGCACTTTCGCTTTCTTGATCGCAAGCCCGCCCGGCAACTGTGCCCCTACGAGCGCCACAGGCGCTTTCATGCCGACGCGCACGTTGGGCGCGCCGCAGACGATGGAGAGCTTCTGGTCGCCGGCGGCCACTTCGCAGAGATTGAGCCGATCCGCGTCGGGATGCTTCGTGACGCTCAGTACTTCGCCGACGACGACGTTATCGAAGGCTGGCGCTACCGGCTCGAGCAGCTCTACTTCGATGCCGCCGAAAGTAAGCGTGTCCGCAAGCGCCTGTGTGGCGAGCGGCGGATTGCACAGGCTTCGCAGCCAATGTTCCGAAAATTTCATGTCGTTCTCGTTGCACGGCAGCCCGCGGCCGTTCAGGTGAACTGGCGCAGGAACCGCAGGTCGTTGGCGAAAAACAGGCGCAAGTCGTCCACCCGATAACGCAGCATGGTGAGCCGGTCGAGCCCCATGCCGAAGGCGAATCCCTGATATCGCTCGGGATCGATGTCGACGTTGCGAAGCACCGTCGGATGCACCATGCCGCACCCGCCCACTTCAAGCCATCCTTCGCCGAAGCTCATGTCGACTTCCGCCGACGGCTCCGTAAAGGGGAAGAACGACGGACGGAAACGCACCCGTATGTCGTCGCGCTCGAAGAAGCGCCGGAAGAATTCCGCCACCACGCCTTTCAGATCGGCGAAGGTGATGTGCTCGTCTATCCACAGCCCTTCGACCTGGTGAAACATGGGCGAATGCGTGGCATCCGAATCGACGCGATAAACGCGTCCCGGCGCGATGATCTTGATCGGCGGCCGGTGCTTCTCCATGTAGCGGATCTGGATCGGCGACGTGTGCGTGCGCAGAAGCTGCTTGCCGTCCGCGAGATAGAACGTGTCGTGCATCGATCGCGCCGGATGGTTCTCCGGCTGATTGAGCGCGGTGAAGTTATAGTAGTCCGTTTCGATTTCCGGGCCGTCGGCCACTTCGAATCCGACCGACCTGAACAGCGCCTCGACGCGCTCCAGCGTTCTGCTTACCGGATGCAGACCGCCCTTGCCTATGCCACGGCCCGGCAAGGTCACGTCGAGCGCTTCTTCCTTGAGGCGCGCTTCCAGCTGTTGATTCTGGATCCGCTCGCGTTGCTCGCGTAACGCCGTCTCGAGACGTTCCTTCGCCGCATTGATGCGGCTGCCCATCGTTCGCCGCTCTTCGGGCGGCAGCTTGCCCAGCCCTTTCAGCGCCTCGGTAAGCACGCCCGTTTTGCCGAGATATCGGGCTTTCGCCTCTTCCAGCGCGTGCGCGTCCGCAATGCCGGCGAACAGCGCCACGGCTTCATCGACTATCGCATCTACATCGGACATGTTCGGTTCGATTGACGAAAAAAAAGGAGGCCCTAGAGCCTCCTTTCTGGAGCACGGCGCTTCAGGCAGCGAGGCTCGCTTTGGCTTTCTCTACGAATTTGGAAAAAGCGGTCTTGTCGAGCACGGCGATGTCGGCGAGAACCTTCCGGTCCACGGCGATCGCCGCCTTCTTCAGCCCGTTCATGAATACGCTGTAGCTCATTCCGTGTTCGCGCGCAGCCGCATTGATGCGCGCAATCCACAGCGCGCGGAACGTGCGCTTCTTGTTGCGGCGGTCGCGATACGCGTACTGCCCGGCACGCATCACCGCCTCGTTGGCGATGCGGAATACGTTCTTTCGGCGGCCGCGGAAACCTTTGGCCTGCGCCAGCACTTTCTTGTGGCTCGCGCGAGCCGTTACCCCTCGCTTGACTCTCGGCATGGCGCCCCTCCTTTAGTGCGGCAGCATCGCACGCACGGCGCGATGGTCGGAAGCATGAACACCGGTGGTGCCGCGCAGGTGACGTTTGCGCTTGGTGCTCTTCTTGGTGAGGATATGGCGGAGGTTCGCGCTCGAGCGCTTGAACTTGCCGCTGCCGAGCTTCTTGAATCGCTTGGCAGCGCCGCTCTTCGTCTTCATCTTCGGCATAGGACTACCTTTCGTTTTAGATAGCGCCGGGTGCTCCCGGAGGTGGGAGACTTCACGACCCGGACAACTACTTGTGTTTACCGCGGCGACGGCCTGGAAGCTGCCGCCGCTCCTGCTTGCCGGCGACTGCTGCTCTCGCCGGGTACTACTTCTTTCCTGCGCCTGCCGCGGCGCTCGCACCCGCTGTGGGGGCTTGCTGAGGCGTCGCGGCGGCCGCGCCCGCCTCAGGCTTCGCAGCCGGTTTCGCCGCGGGCTTCTGCGGCGGGCTCACCTTCTTCGGCGACAGCACCATCACGAGCTGCCGGCCTTCCATCTTTGGCCATTGCTCGACCACGCCATAGGGCTCGAGGTCGTTGCGCACCCGCTCGAGAAGCCGCACGCCGAACTCCTGGTGTGCCAGCTCGCGCCCGCGGAAGCGCAAAGTGACCTTGGTCTTGTCGCCCTCTTCCAGGAATCGGACTAGGTTCCTCAGCTTGATCTTGTAATCGCCCTCGTCGGTCCCGGGCCTGAACTTCACCTCTTTGACGACGATCTGCTTCTGCTTGAGCTTCGCCTCGTGCCGCTTCTTGCTCTCACGGTACTTGTACTTCCCGTAATCCATGATGCGGCACACAGGCGGATTCGCCGTGGGTGCAATTTCCACGAGGTCCAGCTGGGCCTCCTCAGCCAACCGGTTTGCGGCAGCGAGACTGACCACCCCGAGCTGCTCACCGTTGACGCCGATCAATCGAATCTCGGGCGCATTGATCTCGCCGTTGATCCGGGCTTCCTTTTCCTGAGCTATGCGACAAACTCCCCTGTTGGGTTCAAATCAAGCCGCGCGACCTTTCCGTCCTTCATCCGTCTGGAGTCGGGCGATGAACTCGTCCAGGCTCATGACGCCCAGATCTTCGCCCTTGCGAGACCGCACGGCCACTCTTTGCGCCGCCATCTCCTTGTCGCCTACGACAAGCTGATAAGGCAGCTTCTGCAAACTATGTTCCCGAATTTTATAGGAAATTTTCTCGTTCCTCAAGTCGGCCTCCGCGCGCACGCCGGCCGCCTTCAGCTTGTCCGCCACCTCTTTTGCGTACCCTAGCTGGGACTCTGAGATGTTCATCACCACCGCCTGCACCGGCGCGAGCCACACCGGCATCGCGCCGGCGTAGTGCTCGATCAGTATGCCGATGAAGCGCTCGAGCGACCCGAGGACCGCGCGATGCAGCATCACCGGCGTCTTGCGCACGTTGTCTTCCGAGACGTATTCGGCGCCCAGCCTGCCGGGCAGCGCAAAGTCGAGCTGGAGCGTGCCGCACTGCCATACGCGGCCCAGCGTGTCCTTGAGCGAAAACTCGATTTTCGGGCCGTAGAACGCGCCTTCGCCGGGATTGACCTCGTACTCGAGCCGCTTCGCTTTCAACGACGCCTGCAGCGCCGCTTCGGCGCGATCCCAGATTTCATCGGCGCCTATGCGCTTCGCCGGCCGCGTGGAGAGCTTCACCTCGACGTCGTCGAAGCCGAAATCGCTGTACACCGAACGCAGCAAGTCGATGAACCGCCCCGCCTCGTCCTGGACCTGCTCTTCGGTACAGAAGATATGCGCATCGTCCTGCACGAATCCGCGCACGCGCATGAGACCGTGCAAGGCACCGGAAGGCTCGTTGCGATGGCAGGAGCCGAACTCCGCGATCCGCAACGGCAGATCCCGGTAGCTGCGCACGCCCTGGTTGAAGATCTGGATGTGACCCGGACAGTTCATGGGCTTCACCGCGTAGTCGCGCTTTTCCGACTCCGTGGTGAACATGTTCTCGCGGTAATTCTCCCAATGGCCCGAGCGCTCCCACAGCGAGCGGTCCATGATGGTGGGCGTCTTCACCTCTTCGTAGCC
>JBLNBW010000148.1:0-5371 GCA_050260255.1 Rhodospirillaceae bacterium
GTGATTCCTCCGACGGTGGTGGAAGCGCTGAAGCGCGATCCGAAGCGCTACGGCATGAGCATCGAGGAAAAGGACGGCAAGCAGTATTTCAACAGCCACGGCCGCCCCGCCGAGCTGATGCCGGTCTTTTACGACGCCGATGCGAAAGTCGAGTGGATGGACCGCGTGGGTTTCGACATTGCGGCGATTTCGGTTGGTCCGCCCATCTACTTCTACTGGCTTTCGGCCGACAAGGGCCTGGAAGCGGCGAAGCTCGCGAACGACGGCATCGCGCAGATGGTGGCGAAGCATCCGAAGCGGTTGCGCGGCATGGCGCATCTGCCGATGCAGGATCCCGATGCGGCAATCGTCGAGCTCGAACGCGTGGTGAAGGAGTACAAATTCAAGGCGGTCGAGATGGGCACTTCGATCGAAGGCCAGCCGCTCGCCGCGCCGCGCTTCCGCAAATTGCTGAAGACCATAGAGCAGCTCGGCTGCTTCGTCTTCACCCATCCGTACCAGTGCCTCGCGCAAGGGTGGATGGATGATTACTATCTTCGCAACTTCGTCGGTTTCCCGCTCGATACGACGCTCATGGTCGCGCACCTCATGTTCAGCGGAGCGCTCGACGAACTCAAGAACCTCAAGATCCTGCTGCCGCACGGCGGCGGCTACGTGCCGTACCAGATCGGCCGGTTCGCGCACGGGCATCGCGTGCGGCCGGAGCCGAAAAAGCACACCCAGACTTCGCCGTACGATCTTTTGCGCCGGTTCTACTTCGATGCGCTCACGCACGACGCGAAGGCCGCACGCCATTTGATCAACATCGTAGGTGCCGACCGCGTGTGCCTGGGCACCGATCACCCGTTCGACATGGGGCCCGACGATCCCATCGGCTCGTTCAACGCGATACCAGGCCTCACAGCCGAGGAGCGCGAGCAGGTTTCGAGCAGGACGGCGCTGTCCCTGCTCGGCGAGGCGTGATCTCGGAGCGGTAAGCGCCAAAAAAAACGGGCGCCGAAGCGCCCGTTTTCATTGCTGCAGACCTCTTTCTTAGAAGCGGTGGCGCAGCGACACACCCCAGACGTGCTGGTCTTCGCCAGCCACCGGAGCGGACAGGCCGCCAAGCGAGTAACGCGCGTTGCTCTTGTTGTCGAGACGGGCGTAGCCGATCGTGCCTTCGGTGCGCTTGGACAGGGTGTTGACGTAGTGGATCTGCCACAGCGTCGCGCCCGTGCCACCGGCGCCGGCGTTGCCGATCATCGTCGCGCCATTGCCCGCGACCGTGCCGGTGAAGTTGCCCTCGGTGTCCTTCGCACGCGTGTAGCCAGCGCGCAGGCCGTGCGGGCCGGCGAACTTCCAGTCCGCGGCAAGGTGCCACGCCTTGGCTTTCAGGTCGGTGCCGGGGCCGGTCTCGTACTTGCGATCGGTATAGAGAGCGCCGAGCCGCAACGTGCCGATTTGATAACCGGCGCTCAGCAACCAGCCGCGGTCGTCACCGGAGAACGACGTGCCGGCCGGGCCGAAGTCGTTGTGCTTCTCATACGTGACGCCGAAGTTGAGCGGACCGTTGCGGTAGGTGGCGCCCAACGACCACAGGCGCGGCTTGTTGTTCGTCTGCGTCGTGAGCGCGCTGGTCTGCGTGGTCGTCGCGCTGGTCGACGCCATCACCTGGAAGCCGCCGAACGAAGGGGAGTCGTAGTTGATCGAGTTGCTCTGACGACGCGAGAACAGGCCGGGGGTTGCAGCACCGTTGACGGTGGTGGCGCCGCCGGTCAGCAGGAACGAGGCACCGAACGCGCCGGTCTCGTTGGTGATGCGGTTTACGCCGCCAACGCGCTTGAACGGGGTGTCCCAGTTACCGACCCAGAAGTTACCGAACGCGCCTTTGAGACCGATACCGCTGTTACGGCTGCACCAGCCATCCTGCGACTGGCCGCGCATGTCGGCCGTGCTCGCGCACTGGAACCAGGCCGACAGGCCGCCGCCCAGCTTCTCTTCACCCTTGAAACCGATTTCCGAGCCCGGGGTCTGCATCATGTCGACGTTGACGCGCTCGCCCAGCGGTCCGCGGCCCTGGTTCATCCACGTGTACTCGTAGTAGAGATTGCCGTAGACCTGGACGGTGCTGGTTTGGGCTTGAGCGAGAGCGGGTGCGAATGCGCCCGCCACTGCTATAGCTAGCAGCTTCTTCTGCATTTGAATCTCCTCGTAATGTTTTTGGTGCACCACACCCGGAGCTGAGCCGGGCGAGCCACGCTTCAAGCGATAGGCTGTGGCGAGTATGCCAAGGCCATTACGCGAGCTTCAAGAACTACTTGCAGCGCGAAGCTGAAGTTGTTGCGGATATGCAACAAACAAAACGGGGCTGCAATATGCAGCCCCGTGCGACCACGATGCGGTCTTGAGAGTGACCGGCCCGTGACCTGCCGTCAGCCTCCGGCAGCGGCCTTGATTCCCGCCGCTTTCACGAGCTTGCCGAACTTCTCGACTTCCGACTTGAGGTACGCATGGAACTGCTCGGGCGTGCTCGCGATGATTTCCGCGCCCACGTCCGCGTGCTTCTGCTGTATGTCGGGCATCTTGAGGATCTCGCTGAACTCGCGCGAAAGCCGATCGAGTATCGGTTTCGGCGTTCCGGCGGGCGCAGCGACCGCGGACCATGACGAATTCTCGTAGCCCTTCACGCCGCTTTCCGCGATCGTCGGCAGCTCGGGCAGCGCAGGCGAGCGCTTCGCGCCGGTCGTGGCGAGAGCTCGCACACGGTTCGCTTTGACGTGCGGCACGGTCGCGATCATGTTGTTGAACAACACCTGAATCTGGCCGCTGATCACATCGGTCATCGACGGCGCCGAGCTTTTGTACGGAATATGGGTCATCTTCGTGCCGGTGAGCAGCGTAAAGAGCTCGCCGCAGATATGGCCCAGGCCGCCCACTCCGGACGAGCCGTAGTTGAGCTCGCCCGGCCTTGCTTTGGCGAGCGCGATGAGCTCTTTCACCGATTTTGCAGGCACCGATGGATGCACGACCAATACCGCAGGCGAGGTGGAGACCTGAGTGATCGGCGCGAAGTCCTTCACGACGTCGAACGGCAGCTTGTAGAGATGGGGGTTCACTGCCCACGTGCCCACCGTGGCGATGACGATGGTGTAGCCGTCGGGCGGGGACTTCGCCGTGAGCTCCATGCCGATGTTCCCGCCCGCGCCGCCGCGGTTGTCGACGACGACCTGCTGACCCAGGCGCTGGCCGAGCTTCTCGCCCAGCATGCGTCCCTGGATGTCAGTGGGTCCGCCAGCGACGAACGGCACGACCAACCTTATCGGCTTGGTCGGATAAGACGCGCCTTGCGACCATGCTGCGCTGCTGGCCAACGCGCATAATGCGAGTGCAACGGACGAACGTATCGTTTTCATTGTCATCCCTCCCCAGTTATCGCCTCACGCGCGAAGTGCGGCGCGCAGGCGCGTGACGGCCGAAGCCGGGCTCGTGAGTATTTTGCGTCCAGGGCGCGCGGGTATGACTCGCGCCGCGCTCGCCATGGAGAATTGCCCCAGCACGATGGCATCGCAATCGCCGAGCGCTTCCGCTGCATCCGCGATCAGCTGATCGTGCTCCTTGTTGCGGCCGGCGTGCAGGGCGGTCAGCGCAGCCGGCACCGCGCGCGTGATGATCTGCAGCGTGGCTTTCTCGCGGGCCGCGAGCTCTTCGAGCTCCTGGCGCAACGCCGGTATGCTGGGCTCGAACGTCGCGATCAATCCGACGCGTGTCCCGGCTGCCAGTGCCTCGTCGAGCATCGCCTCGTTCGGCTTCAGCACCGGCACGGGCAGAGCGCTTCGCGCGGCTTCTATCGCCGGTCCGAATGCGGAGCAGGTGAAGAGTATTGCGTCCGCGCCGCAGCCGTGCACGTAGCGCGCGAGCGTCACGAAACGATCGATCATCGAGTCGGTGAGCTCACCGGCGGCCGCAAGGTCGGCGGCAAGCGAGTCTTCGAGCAGATTGGTGGTGCAGGCTTCGGGCCACAGCTGCTTGAAGGCCTCGACGATGGGGTCGATCGCGACCGGCGTGGCGTGGATGAGCGCAATGCGTGGGGCGGACATGTCGGTGGATTCGTCAGATGGAGCTGGCGCCGATCAGCAGCCCGGAAAGCGGGCGGAACCGGACTGAGCGAGCCGCAGCGGCGAGGGCGGTGACTGTAGCACGGGGGCGCTGCACCCGCAACGGCGGCTGTCCGCTGCGCGCATAGAGAGTAAAATCGCGCGCTCGGACTTGCTTTCCCGGCCGGCTCCGACAATCACAAGACCAATGATGGAGGAATGCTTTGAACGCAGCACGCCGTATCCTCGCCGTTGCATCGATGTCCATGGCTGCGACGGTTGTCGCTCCGCATGTTCACGCACAGGCCTACCCCTCGAAACCGATACGATTGATATTGCCGTTCCCCGCCGGCGGCCCGACCGACATATTGGGGCGCATACTGGGCCAGAAGCTTTCCGAGCAGCTCGGACAGCCGGTGGTTCAGGACAACCGTCCGGGGGCAGGCGGCAATCTCGGCGCGGAGCAGGTCGCGAAGGCTCCGGCCGACGGCTACACGCTGCTGCTCTCGTCGCCTTCCATTTCGATCAGCCCCAGCCTCTACAAGAAGCTCAATTACGATCCGCAGAAAGATCTCGCGCCGATTTCGCTGGTGGCGGGCATACCGAACGTCATGCTGGTTCATCCCAGCGTGCCGGCGAAGACGTTGCGTGATTTCGTGCAGCTGGCGAAATCGCGTCCCGCCAAGCTCAACTTCGGCTCCGGCGGCGCGGGCACGACCAATCATCTTGCAAGCGAGCTCCTCAAGACGCTGACGAAGACGGACATCGTCCACGTGCCGTACAAGGGATCCAATCAGGCCATGCTGGCGCTGCTCTCGGGTGAAGTCGACATGGTGGTCATCGCCGTGCCGCCTGCGATACCGCAGATCGAGACCGGGCGCGTGCGCGCGCTTGCGGTGCTCAACGAGAAACGCGTGCCGACATTGCCCAAAGTGCCCACGTCCAAGGAAGCGGGCATCGACAACTTCGTCGTGTCCGTGTGGTACGGGATACTCGCGCCGGCCGGTACGCCGCGCGACATCGTGAGCCGTCTCAATGCCGAGCTCGGCAAGATCGCGAATGCGCCCGATGCAAAGGAACGTCTCGCGGCCGCGGGCATAGAACCGTTGCACAGCACGCCGGATCATTTTGCGTCGTTCATACGCAGCGAGACGGCACGTTATGCACAAGTGATCAAGAACGCGGGCATACAGCCGGAATAAGGCCCGCTCTGCTCAAGCCTGATTCACCTGAACAAGAGGAAAGCCATGAAGACATCGATAGCTGCTGTGCTTGCCGGTGCGTTGCTCGCGGCAGTC
>JBLNBW010000149.1:0-3255 GCA_050260255.1 Rhodospirillaceae bacterium
ATCTCGGGCGGTTGAAGGAGCGCCTGTTTCGTGCGTCCGTACGAACGCCGACTGTGCCCAAGCCCGGCGACAAGGTATATGGCATCGATCTCGGCGCGCAGGCGGCCGGAATGATCGCGAACGTAGCGCCTGGCAGCGAGGGCGCCTACGACGTGCTGGCGGTGATCCGGCTGAGCAGCGTCGCTGCCGGACCGGTGCGGCTCAATGCCGTCGACGGGCCCGAGCTCGTTCTCGGCGAATTGCCTTACACGCTGCCCAAGGAATAAGAGGAACGCGCTAGCACATCAGCGAGCGCAGCTTGTTCCCTTTGGCAAGTATCTGCTGATCGGGGCCGCGGGTGTAATCGCCGGTGCGATCGTAATAGCCCCGTACGCTGCCTTCGAGATCCTTCAGGACCTGATTACCATCGTCGTGCACTTCGATGTGCCCCACCACGTTGCCTCTAGGATCATGTACGTCGATCTTTTCCATGCTCTCTCCCGGCCTCATTGGACATACCGTAGCAAGAACTATCCCTGCAGCTTCCGTTCCGCCGCTCGCTGCGACGGCGCACGCGTATCAGATCGTTCCCTTCCAGACGCAGTAGAAAAACATCACCGCGACACACACGACGGTAAGGAGCACGCTATAGAGGCGATTGCGGGCGAGCAGCGTCGCAAACGGCACGCCGTAACGCCCGTGCAGTGCGAGTATGGAATTCGACATCGGGCACGCAGTCAACGCCACACCCCAGCTCATCAGAAACGTCATTGCGACGAGATTCGGGTCGGGATTGACGGGCGCAAGCCAAGGTCCGATGACGGACGCGAGTATGACGGGATGGAAACCTATCCACGCGAAGAGATTCGTAACGATGAACGTCATGCTCGCCTCGGCCCATCCGTAACGCTCGAAAGGCACGCCGATGTCGAGCGCAGCGATGAAGCCCGCGATGCCGGCGGCAAGCACACCTGCGGACAGAAACAGCGACGTCTCGCCGCCCATCTCCGGCAATCGAATGGTGATGAGCCGATGCAGCGCCGGCCACGTTCCGCTGCCGTCGCGCACCAGCAGCGTTCCCACGGTCACGAGCGGCGCGAGCGCCGCAATGACGGCGAGCACCGACCACCCCGGACGGTATTCATGGATGACCAGCACACCGGCTGCGAGCACCGCGGGCACCCACAGCGACTCGAGATGCAGCGGATAGCCTTCGAAGCCTTCTGCGCGTCCGTAGCGCGCCGAAGACAGCATGAGCCAGGAGACGCAAAGGCCGATTGCCGCAACCGGTGCGCCTACGGCCATCAGCAGGCCGAGGCTCGCATTCGGCGCGATGGTGAGCGCAACCGCCATGGCGCCGTAGAAGGGAGACCAGACGGCGCCGACGATGAAGGCCTGCGACAACGCCATGGCCTGCGGCAGCGTGAGCCGCGTACGCGCGGTGAGCCGGTCGGCAAAAATAGCGACGGCGGAAAAATTGATCACCGCGCCGAAGAGATGCACGCCTATCAGCGTGCGCGCGAGAGCAAGCTTGCCTTTGGACAGCACCGCATCGCCGCTGCTGCGCGCCACGCTGATGAGCTGCAGAAACGACACGGCGATCAGCATGCCGATGAGCGGTGTGTTTTGCGCCAGCGCTTTATCGACGAGTCCGGATTCCCCGTGTGAGATACCGGCGGCGATGCCGGCCAGGCCGAAGGCAACGAGCAACATGACGACGATCGCCTGGCGGCGCGAGAGGCGCGGCCACAAGCACGCGCACGCCGACCATGCGATGACGCCGTTGATCCAGCCGGGGAATCGCGGGATCAACGAGCCGACGACCGACAGCACAACGACGGACACCAGCAACCACGCCGCCGCGGCATTGCGCAGCGGCATGCGCGTCGGATCCGCCGTCATTTCACCTGCGTGGAGTGGGACGTGCGGCCAGCCGCTGGCATCACAGCGCGCCCGACAGCCCGCCGTCGACGTGCACACACGTGCCCGTCACGTAGCTTGCCGCATCGGATGCGAGAAACGCGATGACGTTCGCTACTTCTTCGGCTTCGCCCATACGCCCGAGCGGTACGGTCTTGCCCGTCTGCGCGTAATGATCCTCGACCGATATCTTCAAGCGCGCCGCGCGCCGCTCCTGCTGCTTGGACTTTATCTTACCGACGGCCACTGCATTCACGAGTATCTTGTGCGGCGCGAGCTCTTTCGATAACGCCTTCACCAGGGCGAGTCCGGCTGCCCGGCTGATCGTGGTCGGAAACGTGCCGGCCGCCGGTTGTTTTGCGCCGACCATGTTGAGGTTGACGATGCGCCCGCCGCCCTGCTTCTTCATGTACGGCACGGCGGCTCGCGTGGTGCGGATATGGGCAAAAACCTTGATATCCAAATCTTTCTGCCATGCCGCGTCGTCCACGGTGTCGAAGGGCGCCTGTCCGGTTTGACCCGCGTTGTTCACGACGACGTCGAGTCCGCCGAAATGCTTTGCCGTCTCCTCTATGAAGCGCTCCATGTCCCCGGGCTTAATTGCATCGGCCACCGACGTATAGACATCGCCTCCCAGGCCTCGCAACTCCTCGGCATACGCCTTCAGCAACTCTTCGCGCCGGGCGCAGAAGGAAACCTTCGCGCCCTCCTGAACGAAGCGCATGACGGTTGCGCGTCCTATGCCTTCCGTGCCTCCAGTGACCGCGACGACTTTTCCGCGAAGACCGAGCTCCATCACGCCTCCCTCCTCTCCGAACGCAAAGCCGCGATTGTGGCACACCCGTTACTCCCGCGGTATGCCGGCGGCACGTACTCATTCCTCTCTCAGAACCGCAAGACCCGACCACCTTGGCAGCCATCAGACCGAATTCGCTCTGCTACACTCTCGCTGCCTCGAAAAACGAGCACTCGCATGATCATCGCCATTCCCGACGACTATCACGGCCTCGTGAGCAGCCTCGATTGCTACCGGCGCCTGCATCGCCACGAGGTGCGCGTGCTGCGCGAAGCCGCTCCACCTTTTGACGTGCTCGTCGACGCCCTGTGCGATGCCGAAGCAGTCGTGCCCATACGGGAACGCACGGTCTTCGATCGGAGGCTTCTGCAAGCCCTGCCGAGGCTGCGACTGATCAGCCAGACCGGCCGCAGCACGCACCATGTCGATGTCGCGGCATGCACCGAGCTCGGCATCGCGGTCACAGCGGGCAGCCATGCTTCGCCACACACCGTCGCAGAGCACACGTGGGCGCTGATTCTCTCCACGCTGCGCCATGTGCCGCGCGAAACGGCCCTCAT
>JBLNBW010000150.1:0-14419 GCA_050260255.1 Rhodospirillaceae bacterium
GAGATTCAGAAACTTCACCATCGCCGCCTTGGAGTCGAGCATCGCCTCGTCCATGTTGACGTCGATGACCTGAGCGCCGCTTTCGACCTGCTGGCGTGCGACGGACAGCGCCTCGGCATAGTCGCCGGCGAGAATCAGTTTCGCGAAGCGCGGCGAGCCGGTGACGTTGGTGCGCTCGCCGACGTTGACGAACAGCGAGTCGTCGCCGATGTTGAGCGGCTCGAGCCCCGAAAGCCGCGTACGCTTTTCGATCTGGGGAATCTTGCGCGGCGGCAGGCCTTTGAGCGCATCGGCAATGGCCTTGATGTGCGCGGGCGTAGTGCCGCAGCAGCCGCCCGCGAGGTTGATGAAGCCGCTCTGCGCGAATTCCCGAAGGAAATCGGCAGTCTGCTCCGGCGACTCGTCATAGCCGGTCGGCGCGAGCGGATTCGGCAGACCCGCATTCGGATACGCGCACACGTAAGTGTCGGCGATGTGCGAGATCTCCTGGATGTAAGGTCTCATCAGCTTTGCGCCGAGCGCGCAGTTGAGGCCTATCGTGAGCGGACGCGCGTGGCGCAGCGAGTTCCAGAACGCCTCCGGCGTCTGGCCCGAAAGCGTGCGGCCGGAAGCATCCGTGATCGTGCCCGAGATCATGACGGGCACGCGCACGCCGTGCGTCTCGCAGTACTGGTCGATCGCGAACAACGCCGCCTTGGCATTTAACGTGTCGAAGATCGTTTCGACGAGGAGCAGGTCCACGCCGCCATCGACAAGGCCGCGCAGCGCCTCGGTGTACGCCTCGACCAGCTCGTCGAAGCTCACGTTCCGAAAACCGGGATCGTTCACGTCCGGCGATATCGACGCGGTACGGTTGGTCGGGCCGAGCGCACCGGCGACGTAACGCAGACGACCGGGCTCGGCCTTCTCGAATTTGTCGACAGCCTCGCGCGCAACCTTCGCCGCCTGCAGGTTGAGCTCGTACACCAGGTCCTGCATGTGGTAGTCCGCCTGGGCGACAGAGGTCGAGTTGAAGGTGTTCGTCTCGATGATGTCGGCGCCGGCCGCCAGGTACTGCTCGTGGATCTCGCGAATGATCTGCGGTTGCGTGAGGACCAGCAGGTCGTTGTTCCCCTTCACGTCGTGAGGGAAATCCTTGAAGCGCGCGCCCCGGTACTCGGCCTCGCCCAGCTTGTACGTCTGGATCATGGTCCCCATCGCTCCGTCGAGAATGACGATGCGCTCGGCGAGCGTAGCGATGAGGCGTTCGATGCGTGGTGAATACATGGGAATACCGGTTCTCGGAGGCCCGCAGGCCGTCGCGCAAAAAAGAGGCGAATTTTAACATGGGCAAGAACTCACCCCGCCGGGCTCGTGTGGCGATCGGCACCATGAGCCCCTATAATCCGCGGGCCATGAAACATCTAGAGCCCAAGGAAGCGTTTCAGTTCCTCAAGCAAAACCCGGACGCGGTGTTCGTCGACTGCCGCAGCGAGATGGAGTACTTCTTCGTCGGCCATCCGGTCGGCGCCATCCACATCGCCTGGAACGACGGCCCGAATTGGGAGGTGAATCCCGATTTCGTCGCGCACGTGAAGAAAGCGGCGTCCGTGAATCGCCCGGTCGTGCTCATCTGCCGCAGCGGGAATCGGTCGCTGGAGGCGGGTCAGGCGCTCGAGGACGCGGGCTTCACGAAGGTCTACAACGTGCTTCACGGCTTCGAAGGCGAGCTCGACGAGAATCACCACCGCAACGAGAAGACCGGCTGGCGCCACGACGGCCTGCCGTGGGAGCAGTGCTAGCCGCTAACAAGTGGGATAGTGAGCAGTGATCGGAAACCGGTACGGCTCACGACCGCCGTTCACCCGTCGCGCCATCGGCAAGCGTAACGCCCTAAAGCTAGCCGACCATATCGGTCACGCACTCGACAGCACGTGTCCCGGGCCTCGCAGCTCATGTCTCGTGCGCGGCTATTCCATAGCGCCTCGAATACCACATCCAGGCCGACCAGCCGGCAAGGAGGGGCAACACCATGCCGCAGGCGAGCGTGAGCGCCGAATGCGAAAGCATCGGTGATACCACGCCGGCCGTCAGGCCGGAGATGAGGCTTTGCTCGAAGCCTTGCAAGGACGAGGTGAGGCCCCGGTTCTTGGGGAAGAGTTCCAGCGCAAGCAACGTGATGGTGGGCATCGCGAGCGACATGCCGATGGTGTAGGTCATGATCGGCAACACGGACCACGGAACGCTCGGCGTGCCCCACGCGCTCCAGGCAAGGTTCCACGCCGCCGCGCCGAACATGACGAGATAGCCGATGCGCACGGTGCGGGGCGCAGTGAGCCGGCCCGCGACGCGCCCGGAGAGGAAGGCGCCGATCATGACGCCTGAGATCCCGGGCACGAAAAGCCACGCGAACTGCGTCTCACCCAGGCCAAGTATGCGGTACACAAACGCGGGAGCCGACACGACATACAGAAAAAACCCCGCGAAGTTGAGCGCAACGGCCGACGACAGCAGAAACAACGGCACGCTGCGCCCGAGACGGAAGTAGTTCTGCGCGAGCGGCTTCACCAGGAACGGCTGCCGAGCCGGATGCGGCAGGGTTTCCGGCAGCTTCCAGTAACAGCCGATGATCAATGCGGCGGCGTACAGCGCGAGAAACACGAACACCGAATGCCAGCCGAACGCGCCCTGCAGCCAGCCGCCCACCACGGGCGCGACCGCGGGGGCAAGACCGAAGATCATCGTCACCCACGCCATCAGCCGTTGCGCGGCATGCCCTCCGAGACTGTCGCGGATGATGGCGCGCCCCACGACCATGCCGGCGCCCGCCGACAAGCCCTGTATCGCGCGGAAGAACAAGAGTTGATGGTAGCTCTGCGCCAGCGCACAGCCTATCGACGCAGCCGCGAATATCGCCAGGCTCACCAGGATCACGGGCCGCCGGCCGAACGAGTCCGACAGCGTGCCGTGGAACAGCGTCATGAAGGCGAACGTGAATAGGTATGCGGACAGCGTTTGCTGCACCTCGAGCAGGGAAATGCCGAAATCGTGCTGTATCGAAGGGAACGAAGGCAGGTACGTGTCGATGGAAAACGGCCCGAGCATCGACAGCCCGGCAAGCAGTGTCGCAAGCAGCGGCATGCCGATGTTCGTCGCGCGGCTCACCGACACCTGCCGATGCAAAATGTGGACACAGGGCAGCGGACAGGCGTGGCATGGGTAGCGTCGGGCATGGCGCTGGATTATACGTTGCCGCACGCAGTCCACATGGCGTCGCCGCAGCGGGCCGCATGCCGCTTTGGTGATAGATTTACGTTGGTCGCGATCGGAATAGTCGAGTGAACGCTCTCGTAGTCGCCCTCGTGGCGATGTTCATACAGCAGACCTTCGCCTCGCTGGGCAAGATCCTGCCCGCAGTGATCGCGCCGGCCATCATTTTCGATCTTCACTTCGACCCCGCGTGGGTTGGCGCGTATTTCGGCTTGAGTGCGTTTGCGGCCGTGCTGTTCCAGTTGAGTTGCGGCGGCTTCATCGTGCGCTACGGCGCACTGCGGATGAGTCAGGCGGCGCTGCTCATGCTCGCGTTTGGAATGGCCGTCACCGTTCAAGGCGGTCTGTTCGTGTTCGTCATTTCCGCGATCGTCGGCGGCGGCGGAGCAGCGGTATCGACGCCCGCGAGCTCGCATTTGCTCGGCCGCTATGCGCCGCCGCAATACGCGCCGCTGGTTTTCTCCGTCAAGCAAACGGCCGTGCCTGCCGGCTTGCTGCTCGCCGGATTTCTCGGCCCGCTGCTCACCGACTGGACGGGCTGGCGGGGTACGATGCTGATCGTCGCTGCGGCGTGCCTGGTTTCCGTCGTTGCACTCGAGCCGCTGCGCGCGAGCTTCGACAGCGACCGGATCGCGACGCATACGTTGCGCCTCTCGGGGCTCAGGGAAACCATGCTCTCGGTGCTCCGGGTGCCCGACCTGCGGGGCCTGTCGTTCGCGTGCTTCGCGTTCAATTCCGTGCAGGGCGTGGTGACGACCTACTTCGTCGTGTACCTGACGACGCTCGGCTACACCCTCGCGGCCGCCGGTTTCGTCTTCTCGATTGCCACCGCCGTCGCAATGCCTGGGCGCATCCTGTGGGGCTGGCTCGGCAGCGTGCGCGTCGCGCCACGGGCCGTAATGGCCGGACTTGCGTTCGGCATGGCGGCGAGCGCGGCCTTCATCGGCCTCTACGACGCATCGTGGCCCGCGTTGATCGTGGGCGCCGGTGCGTGCGTGTTGAGCGCAACCGCGCTGTCGTGGCACGGCGTGCTGCTTTCCGAAACCGCACGGCTGGCGCCCGAGGGCACGCGCGGCGCGGTGACGGGCGTCGTGCTGTCGTTCGGGCAGCTCGGCGCCATGCTCATGCCACTCATCTATTCCGCGCTGCTCGCGCTGACCGGTAGCTATGGCATCGGCTTCATCGTGTGCGGCGTGCCTGCATTGCTCGTCGGCTTCGATCTGATGCGCAGCGAACGCCGCGCAGCGCTGATCGCAAGCTCGCCCGCCAGACGATGTAAGCAGCATTCCAGGTAAAACGTCGAAATGTGGACGCACGCAGGTGTCCGGCGTGCCGAACGGCTATGATTGCGCGGCAGACCTTCATTGATACCCACATGGACGTGCAATGACCAAGACGGCAATCAAAAAAAGCGTGTTCTGGTTCGACGACGGCAAGCGTCCCAACGTCGCCGACTCGCTCGAGAAGCAAAGCGATATCACGGTGCATCGCCTGGCTTTCGACGGACCCGCCGCCGACAATTGGCGCGTCATGGCCGAGTCGCAGGTGTACTGCATCACCTCGGCACGGCATGAGGTGCCCGACGAATACAAATGCAACGCGGCGCTGATCGAGCGCTGTCCCAATCTGCTCGCCGTGTCCACAACCGGTGCCGGCTACGACACGGTCGACGTGGAGGCCTGCAACGCAGCCGGGGTGCTGATCGTCAATCAGGCTGGCGCCAACGCCGAGGCCGTGGCCGAGCATGCGGTGGCGATGATGCTCTCGCTCGCGAAGAAAATTCCGCAGACCGACAAGTCGCTGCGTAACGAGCGCGGCGTGGGCCGCGAAACGTTCAAGGGCTGGAACGCGCAGGGAAGGACGATCGGCATCGTGGGCATCGGCAACGTCGGTTCGCGAGTCGCGCGCATCTGCGGCAAGGGACTCGAAATGAAAGTCCTCGCGTACGATCCTTACGTCAGCGCCGAAGAGATCCAGCGGCGCGGCGCAACGAAAGTCGACGACTTGGCAACGCTGCTTGCTCAGTCGTGGACGCTCACCATCCACTGCCCGCTGAACGACGAGACGCGCAACATGATCGGGACGCGCGAGCTCGCGACACTGCCCAAAGGCGCGTATCTCGTCACAACGGCGCGCGGGGGTATCGTCGCGGAAGACGCGCTTCAGCGCGCGCTCGAATCCGGCCAGCTCGCCGGCGCGGGACTCGACGTGTGGGTGGAGGAGCCGCCGCCCCTCGGGCATCCCCTGTTGAAGCGCGAGGACGTGATCGCGACCTACCACACCGCGGGGGTGACCTTCGATTCGCGTACGGCGATGGCTGATTGGAACGCGGACCAGGTCGGCGCCATATTGCGCGGCGAACGTCCGCCGCGGCTCGTCAATCCGGAAGCATGGGCGCGTTACGTCAAGCGCTTCGAGCGCGTGTTCGGTCGCCGGCCGATGGTTTAGCGGAGGTCGGCCCGACCCGGCGCCACGGCGGCTCGGACAGCAACAATTCTGAAACACAGCGTTGCTGCCCGGACATCTTTTCGATACGAACGCCCACCGATAATGCAGTCCTTGCTGCACGGTGCGTTTCGAGGCGAAGCGCACCGGTTCCTGGTGAACCTTCGTGTCGAAAGGATGCGACATGACCCCTCATAAACCGTTGTTCGCCGCGATGGCGGCTGCCGGCATCGTCGCGGCCGTCATCGTACCCGTCGCTCAGTCGGAGACGTCCGTCTTCGTCCCGGAGCTCGCGTTGCTCGATGGCGCAGCCTGCCGGATGCCGCAGGCGCGCAGTCCCGTCATGATCCGCCTCGCACAGGCCGCGACGGCGCCGACGAAGAAGACCGAGCTCAGCCCTGCTGCGCCGGCCGCCGCCGCTGCCGCGCCGGCCGTCGCGAACGAGAGCGATCCGCCGCTCATGACGGGGCTCGGCAAGCTCCATCTCCGTGTATCGACGTCGTCGCCGGCAGCGCAGCGTTATTTCGACCAGGGACTGCGGCTCGCCTGGGGCTTCAACCACGACGAAGCCCGCCGCGCATTCCGCAAGGCGCAGCGCCTCGATCCGGATTGTGCGATGTGCTACTGGGGCGAGGCGTGGGTGCTGGGGCCGAACATTAACGCGCCTATGGACGAGCAGGCGGTGGCCCCCGCTGTCGCCGCCGCCGAGAAGGCCCGCTCGCGTTCGCACCGTGCGACGCCGCGCGAGCAGGCGCTGATCGAAGCGATTGCCGAGCGCTATTCGCCAGACCCCGCGGCAAAGCGCGCGGAGCTCAACACAAGTTACGCGCGCGCCATGCGCGAGGCCGTGCAGCGCTTCCCCGCCGACAACGAAATTGCGGTGTTATATGCCGATGCGCTGATGAATCTCGCGCCCTGGGATTACTGGGAAGCGGGTGGCACGCAGGCGAAGCTGGCTGTCGCCGAGCTCGTGCCGACGCTCGAGCGCGTGCTGAAGAAGCAGCCGGATCACGCCGGGGCGATCCATCTCTACATCCATGCCGTCGAAGCGTCGGACAATCCAAGACGTGCCGAGCGCTATGCCGATGCACTCGGCAAGCTCGCCCCCGGCGCCGGCCATCTCGTGCACATGCCCAGCCATATTTACTATCGAATCGGACGCTACAGGGATTCGCTCGCGGCAAACCGCGCTGCAGTGAAAGTCGATGAAGCGTACATCGCGCGCGAGAAGGCCGTCGGCATTTACCCGCTGGGCTACTACCCGCACAACGTGCATTTCGTGATGGTTTCCGCCGAGATGGGCGGCGACGGGGCTGCCGTGGTCGAATCGGCAAACAAGCTCGCCCGCATCATTCCCGACGAGGCTGCGCGCGCGTTCCCCATGGTCCAGCCGATGAAAGCCGCGCCGTATTTTGCGCACGCGCGCTTCAGCCAACCGGCGACCGTGATGGCGCTTGCGGCTCCGGGCGAAGGCGTGCCGTACGTCCAGGCCGTGTGGCGCTATGCGCGCGGCCTCGTGCTCGCACGGCAAGGCAAAACACAGGACGCTCGAGCCGAGCTCGCGCAGATCGACCGCCTGATCGCGAGCACCGACTACACGCGATACACGGAGGCCAACATACCGGCGAGGGAAGTGATGCAGATCGCCTCGCACATGCTGCGCGCTCGCATCGCGCAAACGGAGAACGACTTGAATGGCGCGGTCGCCAGCGTGGAAGCCGCCGCGGTGCTCTATGACACATTGCCGTACATGGAGCCGCCGTATTGGCCTTATCCGGTGAAACAGACGCTGGGCGCTCTGCTGGTCCTGCGAGGGGATTACGAGCGGGCCCGCGGCGTGTTCGGCGAAGCGCTTGCGCGCATGCCCAACAATGCGTGGGCCTTGTATGGACTGCGCGAAGCGTACGCGCGAGACGGCAGGTCCCGTGAAGCGCGCGCCGTTGACAAGCGGTTGTCGGGCTTGTGGATGGGCGAGCGCGGGCACCTTGACCTCGCGACACTGTGAGGTACGACGAGACCGGCGGCGTGGGCTTTATTGTGCATGGCGCATCACTGGGGATGCGCCGCTGCCGCGCTCGACATCGTTGGCATCGGTGAATTACGTCTCGGCGCCCATCGTCGGCATGACGAACGCATCGTTGACATCAAGCTGTTCTATGCCGCGCACGCGCGGTTGAGGCGCGACTACCGCGATCTGTGCCGAGATGATGTACCGCGTATCGGCTGAGCGGCTAATGTGCCGTCCGATCTATCCGCCGATACTGAATGGCCTCGGCAACGTGTGAAGCGGTAATCGCGTGGCTGCTTGCCACGTCGGCAATTGTTCGCGCCACTTTGAGCACGCGGTGGTAGCCACGCGCTGACAATCCCAGCTTGGCGATCGCCTGCTTGAGCAAGGCGGCGCCAGCGTCGTCCGTTGCGCAGTGTTCCTCGATCTCACGCGGGTCCAGCCGCGCGTTCTCTTTACCCTGTCGTTCGTGCATGCGCGCACGCGCGATCTCGACACGTGCGCGCACTTCACCCGACGTCGGCCCGCCGGCGCCGTGGCTCAAGTCGTCGGGCTCCACAGCCGGCACTTCGATCTGCAGGTCGATGCGATCGAGCAGCGGCCCGGATATTTTTCTGCGGTAGCGCAGCACCTGATCCGGTGTGCAGCGGCAGCGGCCGGTGTAGTGGCCGAGGTAGCCGCACGGACAGGGGTTCATTGCCGCGACCAGCTGGAATTGCGCAGGAAAGTCGGCTTGACGCGCGGCACGCGAGACCTTGATCGATCCCGACTCGAGCGGCTCGCGCAGCACTTCGAGCACCTTGCGATCGAACTCGGGCAGCTCGTCGAGAAACAACACGCCGTGCAGCGCGAGCGAAATCTCACCGGGACGCGGGGTGCTGCCGCCGCCGACGAGCGCCACCGCGGATGCGGTGTGATGGGGCGCGCGATAGGGCCGCTGCCGCCACGTCGCTGGATCGAATCCGGCGCTGCCCAGCGAGCGCACGGCGGCCGATTCGAGCGCCTCCTCTTCCGTCATCGGCGGGAGGAGCCCAGGCAGACGCGCCGCGAGCATGCTCTTGGCGGTACCCGGAGGCCCGACCATGAGCAAGCTGTGACCGCCCGCTGCGGCGAGCTCCAGCACGCGCTTGGCGTGCGCCTGGCCTTTGACGTCGCTCAAGTCCGGATAACGCAACTGCGACACGCGGCGCGTCGATCGGTGACGCACGAGCGGCGCCTGTCCCGCGAGATGGGCGCAGACGTCGAGCAGCGAACGTGCAGGATATATCGCGGCCCCCGCGACCAGCGCCGCTTCGGCTGCGTTTTCCATCGGCAGCACGAAATCACGCCGCGCACGTGCGGCGCTCATCGTCATCGCCAGCGCGCCGCGGATGGGGCGCAGCTCACCGGTCAACGCGAGCTCGCCGGCGAATTCATACTCGTCGAGCTTGTCGCGCGGTATCTGGCCGGACGCCGCCAATATGCCAAGCGCAATCGGAAGATCGAACCGTCCCGATTCCTTCGGCAAATCCGCGGGCGCGAGATTGACCGTGATCCGCCGTTGCGGAAACTCGAACCGCGCGTTCTGCAACGCGGCCCGGACGCGGTCCTTGGCCTCTTTCACTTCCGCTTCCGGCAAGCCCACGATAGCGAAGCTCGGCAATCCGTTGGCGAGATGCGCCTCGACGGTCACGGGCGGCGCGTCCATGCCGGCAAGCGCCCGGGTGTGCAATACGGCGAGCGACACGGGTTCCCTCCCGAAAGGCAGCGTGAGGATTTAACGCGCGTAGAGGGGCCGGAGAGGACAGGAGCAGGTCTATGCCGCCCGCATGGTGGCGGCGATGCCGGTCACTGCTGGGACTTGCGTTCGAGCGCCGCGACTTTGGCTTCGAGTTGCGCGAGTTTCTCGCGCGTGCGCAACAGCACTTCGCGCTGGACGTCGTATTCCTCCCGCGTCACGAGATCCATACGGTTAAAGAAGCTCGTCAGCAGCGCGCGCACGTTCTTGTCGAAGTCGGCCGCCGGCCCCTGTTCCATGAGTCTGCGGATACGGGCGGCGATGTCGTCGATGAAATTCGGGTTGTCCATGGGACGAGTGTAGCAGGGGCCGCACTCCGTTGCGACGGCGCTACGGCGGGCACGCACGCACTTGGTGCAGCCGCACGGCCCCACGCTTCAACTCAGTGCATCGGCGGGGCTCCACGTAAGGGCACCTCGGCATATGCTATTGAAAACACGAATGTTTTATTTTGGCATGGTCCATGCTGAGGCGAGCCTCGCGACCATCGCACCCACACACCGAAAGGACATAACATGCAGAAGAAAGCCGTCATAGCGGGGGCCGTAGCCGCGGCATTGAGCTCGGGATATATACACGCAGCCGATGCACCGCCTCCCCCCTATACGCTCACCGGCAACATCGGCCTGTTCAGCCAGTACATATTCCGTGGCCTCACGCAGACCGACCACCGGCCGGCACTGCAAGGCGGTTTCGACTACGCGCATACGGCAACCGGGCTCTATGCCGGCACCTGGGCCTCCAACATCAGCTGGCTGCAGGACGGCACACCGCCCGCGTATTCGAGCGGCGGCAGCCTGGAGTGGGACTTCTATGGCGGCCTCAAAGGCAGCATCGTCGGCGACCTCACCTACGACGTCGGCACGCTGTATTACTACTACCCCGGTTCGGCCAACAAGCCGGCCAACGCGCTCAACATCAAGGCCGATACGTGGGAGGTGTACGGCGCGCTCGGCTGGAAGTGGCTGTCGGCGAAGTACTCGTACAGCATCCAGGACGAGACCTTCGGCGTGCGCGATTCGCGCGGCACTTACTACGTCGACCTCTCCGCCACGGTGCCTCTCGCCGACTTCTCGAAGAGCCTGGACGGTCTCTCGCTCGTCGCGCACTGGGGCTATCAGAAATACGACGGCACCGACCCGCGCAACGTGACCGTGGGCGGCCGGCAGCTCTCCAACGACGAGATCTACAGCTACAAGGACGTGAAGCTGGGCCTCACCTACGCGCTGCCGAAGGATTTCACCGTCGGCGCGTTCTGGACCAAGGCCTATGACGCCAACGTCCTCGGCTATGGCGCCACCAACGAGGTGGGCGCGGGCGGCAACACCGGCGTCTATCCCCGCAACCTCGGCAAGTCGACGGCCACCGTCTTCCTCCAGAAGACGTTCTAGGACCTAGCACGGGGCCTTGCGCCCCTTTCCATGGGGAACTCACATGAAACTGGTTACGGCAATCATCAAGCCGTTCAAGCTGGACGAAGTGCGGGAAGCGCTCTCGGCCATAGGCGTGAGCGGCATCACGGTGACCGAAGTGAAGGGCTTCGGGCGGCAGAAGGGCCACACCGAGTTGTACCGGGGCGCCGAATACGTCGTCGATTTCCTGCCCAAGGTCAAGATCGAGGCAGCGATACGCGACGATCTGCTGGAGCAGGCGATCGAAGCGATCGAGAAGTCAGCGAACACCGGCAAGATCGGCGACGGCAAGATCTTCGTCTTCGAGCTCGAGCAAGTCATCCGCATCCGCACCGGTGAAACCGGCGCCGACGCCTTATAGGGAGAACGGCATGAGGAAGATATTCGCTGTACTCGCGCTGCTGGGCGCGATGTTGCTGACGGGCTTCACCGCCGCGGCGCAGGACAAGGCGCCCGAGCCGGCCGCTGCCGCAGCCACCGCGGCGTCCGCCGCACCGGCGACACCCGCTGCAGCCCCGGCTGCCGCACCGGCGCCGACGCCGAACAAAGGCGACGTCGCGTGGATGCTGGTGTGCACCGCGCTCGTGCTGCTCATGAGCGTGCCGGCACTGGCGCTCTTCTACGGCGGCATGGTGAGGTCGAAGAACATGCTGTCGGTGCTGATGCAGGTGTTCGTCACCTTCTCGTTGATCACGGTGCTGTGGTGCATCTACGGCTACAGTCTCGCATTCACCGAGGGCAATGCCTTCATCGGCGGACTCGACCGTCTGTTCCTGGGCGGCGTATTCGATTCGGCGAAGGGTGAATTCGCCATGGCCGCGACGTTCAGCAAGGCGACGCCGATACCGGAGATCGTCTTCGTGGCATTCCAGTGCACGTTCGCGGCCATCACGTGCGGCCTCATCGTGGGCGCCTTCGCCGAGCGCGTGAAATTCTCCGCCGTGCTGATCTTCATGGTGCTGTGGTTCACCTTCTCGTACCTGCCGATCGCGCACATGGTCTGGTTCTGGGCCGGTCCGGATGCGTACACGGCGGCCAACGTCGTCGATGCGACCAACGCAAAAGCCGGCATGATCTGGCAATGGGGAGCGCTCGACTTCGCAGGCGGCACGGTGGTGCACATCAACGCCGGTATCGCGGGCCTGGTCGGCGCCTACATGATCGGCAAGCGCATCGGCTTCGGCCGTGAGGCATTGAAGCCGCACAACGTGCCGATGACGATGATCGGCGCCGCCCTCCTGTGGTTCGGCTGGTTCGGCTTCAACGCGGGCTCCGCGCTGGAAGCGAACAACTCGGCCGCGCTTGCGTTCATGAACACGTTCCTCGCGACCGCATGTGCCGTGCTCGCGTGGACGTTCGGCGAATGGCTGTTCAAGGGCAAGCCCTCCATGCTCGGCGCGGCCTCCGGTGCGGTTGCCGGCCTCGTCGCCATCACGCCGGCGGCGGGCAACGTCGGCATTCCGGGTGCGTTCGTGATCGGCCTCGCCGCCGGGCTCGTGTGCCTGTGGGGCGTCAATGGGCTGAAGCGCATGCTGGG
This sequence comes from Rhodospirillaceae bacterium, assembly GCA_050260255.1. Lineage (GTDB taxonomy): Bacteria > Pseudomonadota > Gammaproteobacteria > Burkholderiales > SG8-41 > JAQGMV01. Next base: position 12,429 of record JBLNBW010000150.1, read on the forward strand.
CGCAGACGACTCGCTCGACGTGTTCGGCGTGCATGCCGTGGGCGGTATTCTGGGTGCGCTGCTCACCGGCGTGTTCTGCGATCCGTCGCTCGGCGGGCCCGGCTTCGTGTCCGATTGGGTCACCGGCAAAGTGATCAGCGCGGGCGAGTACTCGATCGCTGCGCAGGTGTGGACGCAAGCCAAAGCCGTCGGCGTGACGATCGTCTGGTCGGCGGTGGTCGCCGCGATCGCTTACTCGATCGCGAACGTGCTGGTCGGTCTGCGCGTGCCGGAAGAAGAGGAACGCGAAGGCCTGGACATCACCTCGCACGGCGAAACGGCTTACACCGGATAACTCTCCTCCTGTAGCACTTGATTGGGGCGCCGCCGCCAAGCGGCGCCTTTTTTTATCCGCGGCGACTTCTGCGGGGCGTGGGCTAGAATAAAGCCCATGAATACCCCAACCCACGTCCCGCGGCTCACTACCGCACTCACCGGACCGTTGTCCGAGGTCGAGCGCCGCTTGCTCGCTCAGCACGGCGCCATAGAGCACTGGCTGCGGATGCAGTGGCAGGACCATGGCGCGCCGTTCTATTGCTCGGTGGACTTGCGCAACAGCGGATACAAGATCGCGCCCGTCGACACCAATCTTTTTCCGGGCGGATTCAACAACCTCAGCCCCGATTTCGATTCCCTCTGTGTGCAAGCGGCGATGGGCGCGATCGAAAAGATCTGTCCCGACGCACGCGGCGTCGTGCTGGTGCCCGAAAACCACACGCGCAATCCGCATTACTTCGCCAATCTCGCCGCAATCGTGTCCGTCCTGCGCCGCGCCGGGATGACGGTGCGGATAGGCAGCATGCTGTCCGACATCACCGGACCCACGCGCTTCGATCTTCCCGATGGGGGCCATGTGACGCTCGAGCCGCTGGCGCGACGCGGCAATCGTCTCGTGGTCGGCGACTTCGATCCCTGCGTGGTGCTCCTCAACAACGATTTGTCGGCCGGCATACCGGACGTGCTGCGCGGCATCGAGCAGGCATTGCTGCCGCCGGTGCATGCCGGCTGGGCGCTGCGGCGCAAGTCGAATCATTTCGCGGCATATCGCGACGTGGCCGAAGAGTTCGCTGCCGAGATAGGCATCGATCCATGGCTCATCAATCCGTATTTCGAGCGGTGCGGCCGCATCAATTTTCACGAGCGCAAGGGCGAGGAATGCCTCGAGGGCTACGTCGCCGAGATCCTCTCCGACATACGCGCCAAGTATCGCGAGTACGAAGTCGACGCGGAGCCCTTCGTGATCGTGAAGGCCGACGCCGGAACCTACGGCATGGGTATCATGACGGTGAAAGATCCGTCCGAAGTGCGCGGATTGAACCGCAGGCAGCGCAACAAAATGTCCGTGGTGAAGGAAGGGCTGGAAGTGCACGAGGTCATGATTCAGGAAGGCGTGTACAGCTACGAGACCATCGGCCCGGGCGTGGCCGAACCGGTGGTGTACATGATCGACCATTTCGTCGTGGGCGGCTTCTACCGGGTGCACGAAGGCCGCGGCACGGACCAGAACCTCAACGCGCCGGGGATGCATTTCGCACCGCTTGCCTTCGATGCGCCGTGCTCTTCGCCGAATCCGGACGACGTCGATTGCCCGCCCAACCGGTTCTATGCGTACGGCGTCGTCGCGCGGCTGGCGCTTCTTGCGGCCGCGATAGAGCTGGAACAGACCGAAGCCGCGCTCGGCGCTCTGCCGGCATCGAGCGCGGCGTGACGAAAACCGTCTTTGACGCTCTTTGTTGAAGCGATTTTCCTCCACTTCCTTGGCATGCCAGACGACATCTCATGAAAATCGCTTTCATCGTCGATCCGCTGGACGACTTCAAGCTTTATAAAGACAGCACGTATGCCATGATGCGCGAGGCCGCCTCGCGCGGCCATGCGCTCTATGCCATGCAGCAGGAAGATCTCTCGTGGCGCGCAGGCGTCGTGTACGGTGACGCGGGGCGGCTGCACTT
>JBLNBW010000151.1:0-3151 GCA_050260255.1 Rhodospirillaceae bacterium
CAGGGCGATCTGCTGGACCGATTCCTCGCCGGAAAGATACAGGACCTTGCGGCTCGCTCCCATGCCGGCAAGCGCCTGCAGCAGCAACGTGGATTTGCCGATGCCCGGATCCCCGCCGATCAGCACGACGCCGCCTGGCACAATGCCGCCGCCCAGCACGCGATCGAATTCGGCTATTCCCGTCGGCACACGCGATGCCTCGCGCGCTTCGACTTCCGACAAGCGCTGGACCTTGCCCCCTTCGGCGATGAGGCTGAATCGATTACCGGTCGGCGCCGTCTCGGCGGCCGATTCGACGAGGGTATTCCATGCCTGGCAATGCGGACACTGGCCCTGCCATTTCAGCGTTTGTCCGCCGCATTCGGTGCAGCTGTAGAGGCTTTTCAGCTTCGCCATGCAGGAGTGAACTCGGGAGGACGGCTTAGGCGGGACCGGCCGTCTCGCCCGGACCTGCGTCCCGTTTGCGCAGCTCGCATTCGAGCCGGCGAATGCGCACGTGGAGATTGTCGAACAGCACGACCGCAAGGGTCGATGTCAGCGCATAGATGGAAATCGCCGTGCGCTCTGCTTCGCCGAGCGGTCCCCAGGCGACGTGCGGTGGCAGAAAGAAATAATCGCCGAGGAGCAACCCCATGCCGGATGCGAGCAGGCCCGGGCCGAGACCGCCGTACCACGCGGCAAGCATGGCGGCAGGCAGGAAGAACGCGAACGGCAACCGGGTATCGAGACTGCCGTAAATCGCCCAGCGCAGGACAAAAGCGATGCAGACGGCGCCGATGGCGATGGCGTACGACCACGCACGCGAAGGGCTCGCGCTCAGTATGCCGGGGAGCAGCGTGGGTGCTGTCCCATGCGCGGATATGGCGACGCGAGGATCGATCATGTCAGTCGGTGCGACGGGCCGCCCAACGATGGGCTCTTACCGATGATACACCGGACTGCCGCGTCGGTCTCAGCGAAAAAAACTTCGTGGAGCGCTTTGCACCTGCAGCATACGGGTGATGTTCGCGGCCGGGCGCGCCGGGCTGAACAGATAACCCTGAACCTCGTCGCAATGCAGGCTGCGGAGCAGCTTCCACTGCTCTTCCGATTCCACGCCCTTGGCAATGACTTTGTAATTGAGCGCATGAGCGAGTGAAATCAGCGCAGCCAGCACGGTCCTGGTGCCGTGGTCGCGCACGGCGCCGTCGACGAACACGCTGTCGATCTTCACGGAGTGTATGGGCAAGCGCGAGAGGTACGGCAGCGACGATCGGCTGCTGCCGAAGTGGTCCACCGCCGAGTTCACGCCCAGTTCCTTCAGCGCACGCAGAGTTCGTATGCTGGTTTCGACGTCCCCGACCAGGCTGTTCTCGGTGAGCTCCAGGTCCATGGCGTCCTTCGTGCCCGACTGGGTGATGGCCTCACGGACGAGTTCGATGAAACCGCCATCGCGCAGCTGGACGCCGGACACATTCACGGCGACGCGTATCTTGAGCCCCAGCTCACGCCAGCGGCGGACGTCGGCCAGCGCCTGCTTCATTGCCCACGCGCCGACTTCCACCATGAAACCGCTCTGCTCGAGAACCGGCATGAACTGCGAGGGATCGACGAGTCCGTTCACCGGATCGCTCCAGCGCATCAGGGCTTCCACACCGGTAATCGACCGCGAGCGTGCGTCCATCTTCGGCTGATAGTGGAGCACGAACTGCTCTGCGGCGAGCGCATGCCGCAGCCGTTCCTCAAGCGTCGGACCGACGTCGGTTTGCGGTTCGATGTCCACGCGCGTCGTCATGCGACTCTGTTCCCGTTATTGTTGGTTCTCCATGCCGACTTCGATCACCGGCACGCGCTGCGCAAGTGCGCACAAAAGCTCGTATCCGACGGTGCCGGCCGCCTCGGCCACCCGCTCCACCGGATTTCCTTTTCCCCAGAGCACTACCGGCGCGCCTACGCCGGCCTCCGGCACCCCCGTCACATCCACGCACAGCATGTCCATCGACACCCGGCCCACCGTCTGCGTCGGCGTGCCGGCCACCAGCACCGGCGTCCCGGTCGGCGCATGCCGCGGATAGCCATCGGCATATCCGCACGCAACGACGCCGATGCGAGCCCGGTTCCGAGCAGTATAAACTGCCCCGTACCCTACCGTCTCTCCCGGTGCCAGCTCGCGGACCGCGATCAATCTGCTTTCCAACGTCATAGCCGGCTTTAGACCGATTTCCCGTCCGGTCTCCCCACCGAACGGCGAAACGCCGTAGAGCATGATACCGGGCCGTGCCCAATCGCCGTGCGTCTCCGGGTATCGCAGCAATGCGGCCGAATTGGCGAAGCAATGCGGCAACGGTTCTATGCCGCGCAAACGCCGCAGCACATCGAGCTGCCATGTCACGCCGCGCGGCTCGTCGGCCTGGGCGAAATGCGTAAGCAGCGTGATGCTGCCTACCGCCGGATTGGCGCGCAGCTCGGCCAGGGCGTTCTCGAATTCGTGGGGCTGCAGGCCCAGGCGGTTCATGCCCGTATTGACCTTCAGCATGACGTCGATTGCGCTCCCCGCTTTCACGCCGCGCAGCATGTGCAGCTGCTCGGCATGATGTACCACGATACTGAGCCGATGCTCGAGGACCTCCTTCACTTCCTGCGCGTCAAACAACCCCTCGAGGAGCGCAATCCGCCCGCCGTACCCCGATTCCCGCAGTCGAACCGCTGCATCCATCTCGAGGAGGGCGAACCCATCGGCCCTGTCGGCAAGCGCGCGTGCCGCGCGCTCGATGCCGTGCCCGTATGCGTTCGCCTTCACGACCGCAAAAAGCCGGGTGCGCGGCGCAAGCTTCTTCGCGACGTCGTAATTGTGGCGCAACGCAGCGAGATCTATCGTGGCCTGTATCGGTCGCGTCATCGGCTACGGGCTCGGTACGGGATGAACCATGCGCGGCGTCACGCGCGTCTCAAGCGGACGCCATTTGCTTCATTCGTGCGGTGGCGAACTGGGCAAACGTGTTGAGCAGGTTGGAGCGGAACTTCTCGCGCGGATAGACGAGCGACAGCGTGCGGATGAGAGGCGGCTCGAGGGGGACCGCGACCAGCACGCCGAGCTTGAGCTCCTTCGCAATGGTGGTGCGCGAGACGATCGACACCGCCATGCCGGTGGCAACGACCCCTTTGATCGCCT
>JBLNBW010000152.1:0-29313 GCA_050260255.1 Rhodospirillaceae bacterium
ACGTCTTTTTCTATTTCCATGTCGTACTTCGGTTGGGAAATGTCGTAAGCCATGGCGGTCCTCTATAGGCAGCCGCGCGGCGTCGCCACATAGTGGGCGTCGCGCAGCGGAACGATGCGTGCGGGTGACGCCAAGTCTAGGCGCGAGCCGCGCGTCCGTCCATAAGCCGCTCCGCATGGCGTTTATTCATCGCACGAATCGCGGCGGCGCCGCCACACCGTTCGGGCGCCATAGACCTTCTGGTAAACTCGTACTCTCTACGCGCACACGCTGAACTAGGGGAGTCGCATGGCAACCGCATCGAACAAGTCGAAGCCGCGCAAGGCACGCAAGTACCGTGACATCCTGTACGAAGTGAAGGACCAGGTCGCTTGGGTCACCATCAACCAGCCCCGCGTGCTGAACGCGTTCCGCGAGCAAACGCTCGATGAGATGATCGACGCGCTGAAGTCTACGCGCGAGGACCCGTCGATCGTGTGCGCGGTCGTCACTGGCGCCGGCGACAAGGCATTCTCCGCCGGCGGCGACTTCTACGCGATGAAGCGGCTCAACTTCACCAACGGGTACATGTGGAATGACCGGATGCTGGGTCTTGCCATGACGATACGCGGCCTGCCGATTCCGGTCATCGCGATGGTGAACGGCTGGTGCATGGGCGGCGGCCACGAGCTCGCACTGTGGTGCGATCTCGTCATCGCATCGGAGAACGCGGTACTCGGTCAGACGGGTGCGAAGGTCGGCGCTTGCCCGACCGTCGGCGCGACGCAATATCTGCCGCGCATCATCGGCGAGCGGCTCGCCCGCGAAATGATTTTCTGCGCGCGACGCTTCACGGCGAAGGAAGCGGTGGATATCGGCCTCATCAACAAATGCGTGCCGCAGCAGGACCTGCTGAAAGAAACGCTCAAGTGGTGCGAAACGATGAAAGGCCACAGCGCGCTCACCATACGCATGACCAAGCGCTCGCTCAATTTCGAATCGGACAACCTGTACTCGTCGTGGCAGCACGGCATGGAATTGCTCGCGCACGTATGGGGCTCCGAGGAAGCGAAGGAGGGCATGGACGCGTTCCTCGCGGGACGTAAGCCCAACTTCCAGAAGTTCCGCATGAGCGCGAAGAAAGAGCTCGAACGCTATCTCGCCGGCAACGAGCGCGACGAGAACGCGCCGCCCTACATGCGCGGCAAATAACGGACGGTACGCGCATGACACAAGTCGCCGGCGCGCTGGACGGCATACGCGTGCTCGATCTCACCCGCATCCTCGCGGGCCCGATGTGCGCGATGATGCTGGGCGACATGGGCGCCGACGTGATCAAGGTGGAGCCACCCGGCACCGGCGACGATACGCGCACCTGGGGCCCGCCGTTCGTCGGCGGTGAGGCGGCCTATTTCCTGGGGCTCAACCGCAACAAGCGCTCCATGACGCTCAACATGGCGGTGCGCGAGGGGCAGGAGATCCTCGCTGCGCTGATCAAGAAGAGCGACGTGCTGGTCGAAAACTTCAAGGTCGGCACGCTGGAGAAGTGGGGCTTCTCCAACGCATGGCTGGAGCAGCATGCGCCGCGTGTGGTGCGTGCGTCGGTCACCGGCTACGGCGCGAACGGGCCCAAGGGCGGACTGCCCGGTTACGACTTCATCTTGCAGGCCGAATCGGGGCTCATGAGCATCACGGGTCCCAAGGACGGCGAGCCGACCAAGCACGGCGTCGCATTGGTCGACGTATGCACCGGCATGCTCGCGTGCAACGCCATTCTCGCGGCACTCCAGGCGCGAGCGCGCACCGGCCGTGGTCAGCACGTCGAAGTGTCGCTATATGAATCCAGCCTGTTCATGCTGGCCAACGTGGCGGCGAACTACCTTGCTGCCGATCGCGAAGGCGGGCGCTACGGCAATGGTCATCCGAGCATCGTGCCGTACACGACCTATCCGACGAGCGACGGCATGATGGCGGTGGCGGTGGGCAACGATGGTCAATTCGCGAAGTTCGCTCAGGCGATCGGCCATGCGGAGTGGGCCACCGATGCGCGCTACGCCAAGAACAAGGACCGCGTCGCTCATCGCGCCACGCTCGACGAGCTCATCGCCGATACGCTCAAGACGGACGTAGCGGCGGCGTGGATAGAGAAGCTCAAGGCGGTCGGCGTGCCGTGCGGCCGTATCAATTCGGTGAAAGCCGCGTTCGATGATCCGCAAACGCAAGCGCGGCGCATGATCGAGACGGTCGATCACCCGACCATAGGCAACCTGAGAGTGATAGGCACGCCGTTCAAGATGAACGGCACGCCGACCTCGATACGCCGCGCGCCGCCGACGCTGGGGCAGCATACCGAGGAAATTCTGCGTTCCGAGCTGGGCTACGGCGACACGCGTATCAGCGAACTGCGCGCCGCCAGGATCATCTAGGAGTTCTCAAATGATCACCGGATTCAGTCACGTCTCGATCGTCGTGCCCGATCTCGCGGCCGCTGTCGAACAGCTGAAGCGCGTGTACGGCCTCGCCGCCGAGCCGCCGCAGGTGAACGAGCAGCAGGGTGTCCGCCTCGCCTACGTGGTGCTGCCGAATGCGAAGATAGAGCTCATGGAGCCCGCGCGCGCCGATTCGCCGATCGCAAAATTTCTGGAGCGCAATCCCAACGGCGGCATCCATCATTTCTGCCTCGGCGTGGATGACATCGATGCAACGTCGCGGGCGCTAGACGCGGGCGGCGCGCGCGTGCTGGGCGATGGCAAGCCGCAATTCAATGTACATGGCGAGCGCATCGCGTTTGTCCATCCCAAGGATTTTCTCGGAGCACTAGTCGAACTCGAGCAGCACGAACCGACATAAAAAGCCAAGGAGGAATCATGAGGAGTGTAAGCCGTTGGATCGCGGTTGCACTGGCGTCGATTGCAGGTGCCGTCAGCGCCGCTCAGCCGGGCACCGAATACCCGAATCGTCCGATACGTCTCGTCATTCCGTATGCCGCGGGTGGCGCTACCGACATCGTCGCACGCATACTGGGACCGAAGCTCTACGAGCGCATGGGGCAACCCGTGGTCATCGACAACCGCCCCGGGGCTGCGGGCAACCTCGCCGTCGAGCTGGTCGCGCAGGCACAAGCGGACGGCTATACGTTGTTCGTCGGCAATATTTCGACGAATTCCATCAATCCGATACTTTTCAAATCCAAGGCCGGTATCGACGCGGGACGCGACCTGGCGGGCATTACGCTGCTCGCCTCGATCCCCAACATCATCATTGCAGGCCCCAAGCTTCCGGCTGCCAGCCTCAAGGAAGCGATTGCTTACGCTAAAGAGCGTCCCGGCCAGCTCAATTACTCGGCGCCGCTCGGATCGTATTCGCACCTCGACATGCTCGCGTTCCAGAAGGCGGCCGGCATCAGACTCGTGCATGTGCCTTCGAAGGGCGCCGGCGAGACGCTGCCGTTGCTGATGCGCGGCGAGACGCATCTCACCGAATCGAACGTCGCCTCGAATCTCGGCCCGATACGCGCCGGGCAGATCAAGGCGCTTGCGACGACTGCGACGAAACGCCTGGCCGAGCTGCCGGAAGTGCCCACCATGGCGGAGGCTGGATTTCCCGGCATAGGGAGCTTGAACTGGAACGGGCTCTTCGCGCCCGGCAAGACGCCGAAGGCGATCGTCGAGAAGCTGCACAAGGTCGTCGTTGCGGTAATGAGCGAGCCGGAGATGCATGATTTCATGACCAAGCGCGCAATACCGGTGGCGGTGAGCGCATCGCCCGCCGAATTCGATGCTTACGTGCGTTCGGAGCGGGACCGCTGGGCGAAGATCGTCGCCGACAACAACGTGAAAATAGACTGAGCAGAAGCCAAACATGGCAGAAAACGCTACCGCAGTGACCCGGCTGCCTGCCGCGCAGGTGCAGGCATTCATTGCACGCACACTGATCGCCGCCGCCATCCCGGCGAGCGATGCCGAGTCGATCGCCGAGTTGATGACGCGCGCGGACGTGAACGGCTCCGACGGCCACGGCGTATTCCGCTTGCCGCAGTACGTACGCCGCATCCAGGGCGGGGCCGTGAACGTTCGGCCGAACATCAGGACGGTGCGTGAAGCGCCCGCGATGGCGCTCGTGGACGGTGACAACGGCATGGGCCATCTCGTCATGCGCTACGCGACCGAGAAAGCGATAGCGAAGGCGAAGCAGTCGGGCGTTGCCTGGGTCGGCGTGAAGTGGAGCAATCACGCAGGACCCGCGTCCTTGTATGCGAGCATGCCGGTTGCGCACGACATGATCGGCTTGTATCTCGCGGTCGGTAATGCGAATCATCTGCCACCGTGGGGCGGCATCGACATGCTGCTGTCGACGAATCCTATCGCGGTCGCTATACCGGCCGGCGAAGAATCGCCCGTGGTGCTGGACATGGCGACCACCGTCGCGGCGTACGGCAAGGTGAAGACCAAAGCGCAGCGTGGCGAAACGATGCCCGAAGGCTGGATGATGGACCGCAATGGCCAGCCGCTCACCGACCCGAGACGCGCAAGCGAAGGATTTCTGTTGCCCATTGGCGGCTATAAGGGCTATGGTCTCGCGCTGATATTCGGCATGCTGGCCGGCACGCTGAACGGCGCGGCGATGGGCCGCGATGTGGTGGACTTCAACGCCGACGATACGACGCCGACCAATACCGGGCACGCCATCGTCGCGATCTCGGTGGAAGCGTTCCAGCCGGTCGCCGAGTTCAAGGCTTCGGTGGATGCTCTGGTACGGGACATCCGCGAATCGAAGCGCCTGCCTGGCGTCGATCGCATCTGGCTGCCGGGCGAGCAAAGCGTCATCAAGCGTGCGGAACGCACGAAGCTCGGCATACCGATGCCGGGCCCGTTGCTCGAGAGCCTCGACGAACTCGCGAAGCAGCTCGGAGTCGAGCCGCTTCGCCGTGAGAAGTAAGGCGAGAGGAGTAAGGAGTAAGAGCGCGCAACTGTGCGCCGGTTTTACGCCTAACTCCTAAACACCTAACTCCTCACCGGACTTCACCGACGTTAGTCGCTGAAGTTGAGGCAGTCGTCGTCCGGCTCGTCGATCACGCGGTTGCGCAGGACGCCGATACCTTCGATCTCTGATTCGACAACATCACCGGATTTGACCGTGGCCGCTGCGCCTGCCAGCGCGCCGCCTTCAGGCGAGCCGGTCGCAATCACATCGCCCGGCATCAGCGTGATCTGCGAAAGATGCGCGATGAGCTTCGGTATGCCGATCAGCATGTCGCGCGTGTGTCCTTGCTGCCGCTGCTCGCCGTTGACGCGGGTGGTGATGCGTAAATCCATTGCATCCGGAATCCCGCCGCGCGTGACTATCCACGGGCCCATGGGCGCGAACGTGTCGTAGGTCTTGCCGAAAAACAGGTGCCCTGCTTGGCGCTCGGCACTGCCGATGTCACAGGCGGTGACGTCGTTGAGGATCGTGTAGCCCGCAATGACGCCGTACGCATCGGCCTCACTGACGTGCTTGCATTTCTTGCCGATCACGACGGCGAGCTCCGTCTCGCACGCGAGTTCCTGACAAGCGGCCGGCTTCATGATGTCGCGCTCGGTGCCGACGATCGCCGACAGCGTCTTGATGAAGGCACTCGGCATACCGGCTTTGCGCATGTCGAGCGGATCACCGGTGCCGTAATTGCCCGCGACGCAGATGAGCTTCGAGGGCCGCAACGGCGCGTAGAGACGGCAATCGGCGAGGGGCGTGAAAAGCTCTTCGTCGTTGAGGCCGGTTGCGTCGGGCGCGGTCTCGGCAAGTTCGGTGAGGTAGCCGTGCGCGTCCGCCAGTGCCAGCCAGACGGCTTCGCCGGCATGCAGGAACTGAACGATATAGGGGGGGAAATAAATGTCCGCGATCTGCTGGCCCTTCGGATTGCGGGCCGACTCGACCAGATAGCGGGCGTAGCCCGCACGCACGTCTGCAACGAGGTCGTTGCCGACCAGTACTCCGAGCCGCGCATGCCTAACGGCTTCATGCCTGCCGCTGTAGCGCATTAATTTCATGGCTTTTCCCTGACTGCTCCATGGGAATGGTATCAAACAAAGGGTCGACCAAATGTGACTTAATCGATTATCTCCATGTGACTTGTAGGGAATTGCCGCCGCCGGCGGGCTTCTGACGGCGGGCGACGTGGCATAGACGTTGCTGGGAACGTATCCCCGAAAAAAGCCTCTATCCCATCTAGACGAAATCAGGAGAACAGTACTGTGCTGAGCAGAATATCGAGGTTTTTCGCGGCTTTGCTGTGCGGAGCTTTCCTTGCCGGCGCCGTAGCCGCTGCCGAAACGGCTCCGGACGCCCTGGTGAAGTCGACGGTCGCGGATGTGCTGCAGATCATCAAGCAGAACCGGGACCGCCGCACCTTGGTGGACGTCGCCGAAAAGAAAGTGCTGCCGCATTTCGATTTCGAAGCGATGACGCGGCTTGCTGTCGGTAAAGCGTGGCGAGAAGCCACCCCGGAGCAGCGCAAGGCGCTGCAGGACAATTTCCGGGCGCTGCTCGTGAACACTTACACGACAGCGCTGAGCCAGCAGGAGACCGTAGACCCAACGTTCGACGTGAAACCGGTGCAGCTTGCCGCCGGGCAGAAGGATGTGACGGTGCACTCGGTAGTGACTCAGCCGGGGCGCCAGCCGGTGGCGATAGATTACCGCATGGAGCGCAAGGACGACGGCTGGAAGGTGTATGACGTGATCGTCGAGAACCTGAGTCTCGTGACCAACTATCGCAGCAGCTTCGCGAGCGAGATCTCCAAGGGCGGCATCAACGGGCTCATCAAGAGCCTGCAGACGAAGAACAAGCAGATCGGGGCGACGAGCTGATCATGCCGCGGTCTGCCTGCCGGACCTGACCGGCTGCGGCGCGCCCCACGCGCTGCCTGACAGAAAAATCCTAGAATAAGCGCGCTATGCGATCCATTCCGTCATATCGGGCTGCGTGCCGATAGCTGCTGCCATGGCTGCGCCTGCACGCATCATGCGGTTCTACTATCCGCGATCGTTTCTGAAGCTGCTGTTCGTCGGCTTCACGCTGATCGCGCTGCCGCTCATGTTCGCGCTCATCAACAACGCGATCTCCATCGATCAGTTGTCGAACCGCAGTCAGAAGGCGGTGTACCAGGCGGTGCAGGCGACGCAGAGCAGCCGTCAGCTCACCGAGCTTCTGACGGCGATGGAGCGCAGTGCGCACCAGATGCTGATCCTCGGCGATCGCACGCTGCTCGATACGTACGAAAGCAATCGCAAGCAGTTTCTCGAAACAGCGAGCGAGTTCGCGACGTTGCCGTTCGATCGCGAGCAGATGCAGGCGCTTGGCGAGATCGTGCGCGGCGAAGCGGAGATCTTTCAGCAGCTTTCGGATCCCGACGCGAAGCCGCCGCAGTTGCAGCAGGCGCTGCAGGGCTTCGATCGCCTCGCCGACGAGGCACAGGCGATCACCGCACGCAGCAACGAGCTCATCGATCGCGAAGTGGAGATCATGCGTGATACGGCACGGCAGGCGCGCCATATCACGCTGTGGCAGCTGCTCGCCCTGATACCCGTCGTCGTCTTTCTCATGATCGGATTCACGATCGTCATCGCGCGTCCCATACGCCAGATCGACGCCGCGATACGCCAGTTGGGGGGCGGCGATTTCAATGCGCCGGTGGAGGTAAGCGGCCCTGAAGACCTGCAGTATCTGGGCGAGCGCCTGGAGTGGATGCGCCGCCGACTGCAGGAGCTCGAGCAGCAGAAGAACCGCTTTCTGCGACATATGTCACACGAGCTCAAGACGCCGCTCACGGCGTTGCGCGAGGGGGCGGAGCTGCTGTCCGAGGAGGTTGTGGGCAAGCTCACGCCCGAACAGCGCGAGATTGCGGAAATTGTCCGGCACAACAGTATAGAATTGCAAAAACTCATCGAAGACCTGCTGTCGTACGGCGCAAGCCAGTTTCACAAGCCGTCGCTCGAAATGCAGGACGTCAACATCCGGCACGTGATACACCGGGTGCTCGACGATCAGAAGCTCGCGATGCGGGCCAAGAATCTCAAAACCGAAGTGGTCGCGCCGGACATCGTCCTCGCCGCGGACTTCGAGAAACTGCGCGTGATGCTCGACAACCTGTTGTCCAATGCGATCAAGTTCTCGCCGCACGGCGGCGTGGTGCGCGTGTCTGCACGCCGACAGGCCGACCGCCTCGAACTCGAGGTGAGCGACGAAGGCCCCGGCATCGCGCCCGAAGACCGTGTCCGCGTGTTCGAGCCGTTTTATCGCGGACAGCATGCGGCCGACACGCTGGTGAAGGGCACCGGCATCGGCCTGTCGGTGGTGCGCGAGTACGCGCAGATGCATGGCGGTACGGTGGAAGTGGTCGACGACATTCGGCCCGGCGCGCGGTTGCGTGTCACCTTGCCGTTTCGCGCCGCGCCGTCGGCCGCGGAAGCTCACGTGCAAACCACGGTGGAGGCATGATGCGCGGGCTCTGGTGGCGTGCGGCAGCGCTTGCGCTGCTCGGGCTTGGCGGCTGTGCAACGGCGCCGACACCGCCCGAGGGTGATGTGCAACCCGCCGAAGTCATCGATGCCGTGCGCGTGGTCGATCAACCGGTGCCGCGCGTCGTTCTGCCGCAGGCCCCGGTCGTCGATGAAACAGCGCTAGCGCTGACGTATTTCGACCGCGTGCGGCGCTTGCCCTCCGCGGAACTTGTCCGTGAGCTCGACGTGATGCGGTCGACTTATGGCCGTACTCACGCCGACGGCGATCGTCTGCGGCTCGCCATGCTGCTTGCGTTGCCCAACACCGCCGTGACCGACGATGCACGCGCGCTCGACCTGCTCGACCCCATCGTCAAAACCCCCGCGCACGCGCTGCATCATGTGGCCGTGCTTTTGTCCACCTATGTGCAGGAGCAGCGCCGTCTTACGCAAAGTGCGCAAGCGTTGCAGAAGGACGTGCAGACGCTCCAGCAGAAGCTCGACGCGCTGCGCTCGCTGGAGCGCGCGTTGTCCGAGCGTGAAGGCGTGATACCGCGCCGTCGTTGAAGGAACCCTCATGACATCCCGCCCCAGCATACTCGTCGTCGACGATGATCCCGATCTCTTGCGGCTGATGCAGATACGCCTCGCCGCTGCCGGCTATGCCGTGACCACGGCCGAAAGCGGCGAGCGCGCGCTTGCGCAACTTGCCGCCGCACGCCCCCGCCTGGTCATCACCGACTTGCGCATGAACGGCATGGACGGCATGGCGCTGTTCGATGCGATACACGCGGCGCATCCCGCAATGCCGGTCATCATCCTTACCGCGCACGGCACGATTCCCGATGCCGTGGCCGCCGTGAAGAAAGGCTTGTTCGGTTATCTCACGAAGCCGTTCGATTCGCGCGAGCTGCTCGCCGAGATAGAGCGCGCGCTCGTGGCATCCGGCGGCATGACGACAGGCGGCGGCGAGCACAGCATTGCCGAGGATCAGTCGTGGCGGCGCGAGATGATCACGCGCAATCCGATCATGGAAGACGTGCTCACCAAAGCCAGGCTGGTCGCCGAAAGCGACGCCAGCGTGTTCATCTACGGCGAATCGGGCACCGGCAAGGAGCTGCTCGCGCAAGCGATACACCGCGCCAGTCCGCGGCGTGACCGGCCCTTCGTCGCCATCAACTGCGGCGCGATCCCGGAGCAGCTTCTCGAGTCCGAGCTGTTTGGTCACGTGAAAGGCTCGTTCACGGGCGCGACCCGGGATCACAAGGGGCTCTTCCTCACTGCCGACAAGGGAACGATATTCCTGGACGAAATCGGCGACATGCCGATCACGCTGCAGGTGAAGCTGCTGCGTGTCTTGCAGGAGAAGCAGGTGCGTCCCGTTGGCTCGACGCAAAGCTTCGACGTGGACGTGCGCGTGATATCGGCGACGCACCGGAACATCGAAGCCGAAATGACGGCGGGCAATTTCCGCGAAGACCTGTACTACCGGCTCAACGTCGTGGCGCTGCACCTGCCGCCGCTGTCCGAGCGTCGCGAAGACATACCGATACTTGCGAAGCACTTTCTCACGCAGCTTTCGGAGAAATACAAGAAGAACATCGCGGGCTTCGGACCGGAAGCGATAGAAGCCCTCGTCGCGGCCGCGTGGCCCGGCAACATCCGTCAGCTCTACAACGTCGTCGAGCAGGCGGTTGCGCTGTCCACCACGCCGCTCATCTCGCCGGCGCTGGTGCAGCAGGCGATACAGAATCAGCAAAGCGAGTTCGCATCCTTCGAAGAGGCGCGACGCAAGTTCGAGCGCGACTACCTGGCGCAGCTCATGCGGATCACCGAGGGCAACGTGACCCAGGCCGCGCGCCTCGCGAAACGCAATCGCACCGAGTTCTACAAGCTGCTGCAGCGTCACCAGCTCGATCCCAAGCTCTTCAAGACTGCGAAGGTCTGACGCGCCGTGTCGTTCGCGCGCGACACGCGCGTTCGTGCAGAATCAAGCTCTTGGCTGTACGAGCGCGCTTTTGTTGTTGCGCAGCGACAGTTTTGCGACCGCCCGATCGCAAAAACGGCGTGGTACATAGCGAAACATATCTGGCATAGCCATTGCTCAACCTGGCAAGCGGCGATGTCGCCGTGTTTCCCGCAGTGCGCCGTAACGTCAGGCGCGTGTACGATCATGAATGCCAACGCAGATCAAAGCTGGCGCCGCCAGGGTCTCCTGTATCCCACGATGCTCATCGCGGCGATCGCCGTGATCATCTTCAGTGTCGTGGGGATCGCCGCAATGACCGGGCTGCTGCCGAGTGCGATGTCCGGCTACCGCCCGGCGGACGAACCGCCGTCGCCGGCGGTGAAGCGGCAACCGCAGGATAGCCCGCGTGCGCTCGATGCGCCGCGCGCCGCCGCGCATAGCGCGCCGGTGGGCCGGACCGTGAGTGGATGCGCCGAATGCGGCGTCGTGGAGTCGGTGCGCGCAATCGAACGCAGAGGCGAGGGCAGCATGCTGGGTGCAGGCGCGGGCGCGGTGGTTGGCGGGCTGCTCGGCAATCAGGTCGGCAGCGGCAACGGCCGTACGGCAGCTACGGTGCTTGGTGCTGGCGCTGGTGCGTTCGCAGGCAACGAAGTCGAACGCAACCTCAACACGCGCATCACGTACCAAGTGCGGGTGAAGATGAGCGATGGCTCACACCGCAACCACTACCAGTCCACACCACCGAAAGTCACGGTGGGTCAGCAAGTACGCCTGTCCGATGGTCGTTTGCTCGCCGAATGACGCGATGCGTGCGCTCGGCGTACTGACATTCGTCTTGCTGCTGGGCGCGTGTGCTGGGATGCCGTCCGGCCGCACCGCCAGCGGCGGGGAGGCTCCGGCGTCCCGGCCGGCGCCCAACGTCAATCTCGCCGGCTATAACGCTGCCTTCAAGGAAGGCTACGCCGACGGTTGCGATACGGCCCGGGGCACCGAGCGGCGCAACGCTCAGCGGTACGGTACCGACACGGATTACACGATGGGGTGGAACGACGGCCGCGGGATGTGCGGCCGACGCTAGGTCTACCTCGATGCGCGCAGCCCCGCACCGCGCGTTGCCGAATCCGGGCCCGCCTTCAGCCTGAATATCCGCACTACCTCCGGGATGCCGCGCAGGCTGCGCATGATGCGTGCGAGATGTATGCGGTTGGAGACTTGCAGCGTGAAGTCCATGCCGGTGTATGTCCCGCCTTCGTCCGGCTCCACCACGACGTTCTGAATGTTCGAACCTGCTGCGGCAATTTCCGCGGCCACGCGTGCCAGCACGCCGCGCTCGTTCTTCACGACGAGGCGGATACTTACTTCGAACAGCCGGCGCGTGTCGGCGTCCCATTCCACATCCAGCGTACGATCGGGATCGGCGCGCGTCTTGGCGAGCACAGGACAGTCATGCGTATGTATCACCATGCCTTGGCCCTTGCTGATCAAGCCCACGATGGGGTCGCCGGGAATGGGCTTGCAGCACCTGGCGAACTGCACCGCCATGCCCTCGGAGCCGCGGATGAGCACGGCCCCGGCCTGCGCGGTCTCCGCCGGCGCGGCGTTCGCGCCCGCTGAAAGCAGCTGGCGGGCGACGACCACTGCGAGCCGCTTGCCGAGCCCGATGTCAGCGAGAATTTCATTGCGCGACTTGGCGCTCGAATCGCGTATGAGCTTGTCCCACTGCTGATCGCGGACGTCGGACAGCGATGCCGGGAAGTTAGCGAGCGCTTGCGCAAGCAGCCGCTCGCCGAGCTGGACCGACTCCTGAAAGCGCATGGTTTTCAGGAAGTGACGGATGTGCGAGCGCGCTTTCGCCGACACGACGAAGTTGAGCCACAGCGGATTCGGCTTGGCGTGCGAAGCGGTGATGATTTCGACCCGGTCGCCGTTTTTGAGCTCGGTTCGCAGCGGCATGAGCTCCTGGTTGATTTTCACGGCGACGCAGCAGTTGCCGATGTCGGTATGCACCGCGTACGCGAAGTCGACCGCCGTCGCGCCGCGCGGCAGCGACATGATCTTGCCCTTGGGCGTGAAGACGTACACCTCGTCAGGGAAAAGATCGACCTTGAGGTGCTCGAGAAACTCGACCGAATCACCGGACTCGGACTGCATTTCCAGCAGGCTTTGCAGCCATTGGTGGGTTTTACGCTGCAGCTCGGAGAGCGATGTGTCGGTGCTCTTGTAGAGCCAGTGCGACGCGACCCCGGCCTCGGCGATCTTGTGCATCTCCATCGTGCGGATCTGGATTTCGATGGGACTGCCGAAAGGGCCGAAGAGCGTGGTGTGCAGCGACTGGTAGCCGTTCGCCTTCGGGATGGCGATGTAGTCCTTGAACTTGCCGGGTATCGGCTTGTAGAGGCCGTGCAGCGCACCCAACGCGATGTAGCATGACTGCACGTCCGGCACGATGATGCGAAAGCCGAAGACATCGAGCACCTGCGCGAACGAGACGTGCTTTTCGCGCATCTTCCGGTAAATTGAATAGAGGTGCTTTTCGCGGCCATACACGTCCGCCTGCACTTTGTTGTCGCGCAGGCGCCGCTGCATTGCCTCCATCACCTTGCTGACCACCTCGCGGCGGTTACCGCGCGCCGCCTTCACCGCCTTGGCGAGCACGCGATAACGGTCGGGATAGAGATGCTTGAAGGAGAGATCCTCCAGCTCCTGGTAGATGCTGTTCAAACCCAGGCGGTTGGCGATGGGCGCGTAGATCTCCAGCGTTTCGCGTGCGATGCGTTGGCGCTTCGGCGTGTCGAACGCGTCGAGCGTACGCATGTTGTGCAGGCGGTCGGCAAGCTTGATCAGGATGACGCGCACGTCGCGCGCCATCGCGAGCAGCATTTTGCGGAAGTTTTCCGCCTGCGCCTTCTCCTGACTTTCGAACTCGATCTTGTCGAGCTTGGACACACCGTCCACCAGCTCGGCTACCGGCTTGCCGAAGTTGCGGGAGATTTCTACGTTCGTGACCGAGGTGTCTTCGGTGACGTCATGCAGCAGCGCCGCGGTGAGCGCCTGGGTGTCCAGGTGCCACTGCGCGAGGATATTGGCGACGGCGAGGGGGTGCGAGATGTAGGGCTCGCCGGATTTGCGAAACTGGCCTTCGTGCGCGGCCTTGCTGAAGTGGTAGGCCGACTCGAGCTGAGAAATATCCTCCGGCTTCAGATAGCCGGACCATTCCTTGAAAAGTGTGGCGGCTTCACTCATCGATGAGGCGGGCGGCCCAATGGCGCCGCCGCCCGCCATAACCATTACGTCTGCGGCTTGTTGAGGATTTCGGTGCCGTAACAGGCGGACGCCAGTTCGCGCAACGCGATCACGGTAGGCTTGTCGCGGTTGGCTTCCAGCATCGGCTGGGCGCCGTTCGTGATCTGGCGGGCGCGATAGGTCGCGGCAAGCGACATCTCGAAGCGGTTGGGGATCTGCTTCAGGCAATCGTCCACAGTAATACGTGCCATGTTGACCTCGGTTATTTCAAGCGATCGAAGAATTCGGGGCGGCGGAGCCGCTGACGGGGTAGCTTGAGCCGTTCGGCCCGGATAATGCTGACGAGATCCAGCGCCGCCCGGTTGAAATCGTCATTAATAATAACATAGTCGAATTCCTCGAAATGGGCGATCTCGACCGGAGCCGCCGCCAACCGCTGCCGGATGATTTCGTCGCCGTCCTGGGCCCGGTCGCGTAGCCGCGCCTCGAGGTCGGCGAGCGAGGGGGGCAGGATGAACACGCTGACGACCTGGGGATACAGGCGCCGCACCTGGACAGCACCCTGCCAGTCGATCTCGAGCACGATATCCTGACCCTTGGCGGTCTGCTCCAGGACCCATTCGCGCGACGTGCCATACCGGTTGCCGTGCACCAGGGCGCATTCGAGGAAAGCCCCGCGCGCTGCCATGGCTTCGAACTCGGCCACCTCGACGAAGTGGTATTCCCGGCCGTCCTGCTCCCCCGGGCGCGGTTTGCGCGTCGTGTAGGAGATCGATTTGCGTACATCCGGGTCGGCCGCGAGCAGCGCCTTGACGAGGGAGGTCTTGCCGGCTCCGGAAGGCGCGCTGACGATGTAAAGCGTGCCGCTCATGATGTGCTCCCCGCGGTGGGGCATGAGCAGTAAGGCGTTAGAAAGAGGCTCGCGCGCCGGACGCGCAGCGCCGGCACCGCCGCCGGTAAATGCCTCATCTGCCGACTCTTCACCATTGTTCCTTACTCAATATTCTGGATCTGCTCGCGCATTTGCTCGATGAGGAGCTTCAATTCCATAGACACCTGTGTGACCGCAATGTCGGCTGCCTTGGAGCCCAGGGTATTGGCTTCGCGGTTCAGTTCCTGCATGAGGAAATCAAGCCGCTTGCCCACCGCGCCACCGCCGGCGAGCACACGCCTCAGCTCCGCAATGTGAGCGGTGAGCCGCGAGAGCTCCTCGTCGACGTCGATCTTGTTTGCGAACAGCACCACCTCCTGGCGAATGCGCTCGTCATCGGCGGTGCCCAGCGCCTCCCTGAGCCGCACCCCCAGCTTTTCCTGGAACGCTGCAATGAGCTGCGGCATGCGCGGTGCGATGCCGGCGATACGTTGTTCCATTGCAGTGGCGCGCTCGAGCAGCATGTCCTTCAACTTTGCGCCTTCGCGCCCGCGCGTGACCGCAAACTCTTCGAGAACTTGCTGCAGCAGTTCCCGGCACGCATCGCGCAATTCCTCGAGCGGAATGCTTTCTGCGCCGAGCATGCCCGGCCAGCGCAGGATATCGGACACGGCAAGATGCTCGGCTTCGGGCAGCGTGGCGCGCACCCGGGCATCGAGCGCGACGAGCTGCGCGAGCAGCTCCGCGTCGAGATCGGGCGCCTTGCGGTTTGCTGCAGCCGGCGTCCACGTGACGCGGCACTCCACTTTGCCGCGATTCAACCGTGCGGCGAGGAGTTCGCGCATTGCCGGTTCCGCGGGACGCAGCTCGTCGGGCAGGCGGAACTGGATGTCGAGGTAGCGATGGTTGACCGAGCGCAGCTCGACGTTGAGCACGCCGCTCGCGAGCTCCCGCGCCGCCGAAGCATAACCGGTCATGCTATAGATCATGGGCACACCGTGCAGAGATACAAACGGGGGATGTTGAGCATCGCGCCGCCGGCGGGCCGCTCGTTTCCCCGGGCCGGTTTAGCGTTTACCATTCGGTTTTTTGCAGCGACCCGAAAGATAACATACGGGACAGTCCCATGCGACCTAGCGGTAGAGAGCCCGGCGCGCTACGCGCCATAAGAATCACCCGGCGGTACACGCGCCACGCCGAAGGCTCGGTCCTCATCGAGTGCGGCGATACCAAGGTGCTGTGCACAGCGAGCGTGCTCGAGCGCCAGCCGCCGCACCTCAAAGGCACCGCGCAAGGGTGGGTGACGGCCGAATACGGCATGCTGCCGCGCTCCACCAACACGCGCACCGATCGTGAGGCTGCACGCGGCAAGCAGTCCGGCCGTACGCAGGAAATCCAGCGGCTCATCAGCCGCGCGCTTCGTTCCGTCGTCGACCTCGGTCAGCTCGGCGAGCGCACCGTCCATCTCGATTGCGACGTCATACAGGCGGACGGCGGCACCCGTACCGCCAGCATCACCGGCGCTTTCGTTGCCTTGCACGATGCGGTGACGTATCTGCGCACGCGCCACATCATCGCGACGAATCCGATACGCGACTTCATCGCGGCCGTCTCCGTCGGCGTCTACGAGGGCACGCCGGTGCTCGATCTCGACTACGTCGAAGATTCCCAGTGCGACACTGACATGAACGTCGTGATGACGGGCAGCGGCGGCATCGTGGAAGTGCAGGGTACGGCCGAAGGCGCGCCGTTCACGCGCGATCAGCTCGATGCGATGATCGACCTCGCCTCCCGCGGCATCACGGAACTCGTCGCCGCGCAGCGTGCAGCGTTGAAGTCGTGAGCAGCCCTGCAATCGCGCGCCTCGCCGCCATCCGGCGGCTGGTGATCGCTTCCAACAACCCGGGGAAGTTGCGGGAGATTGCGCAGATCCTCGCGCCCCTCGGGATAGAAGTGGCGCCGCAATCGGCCTACGGCGTCACGGAAGCGGAAGAGCCGCACGACACCTTCGTCGAGAACGCGCTCGCCAAGGCGCGTCACGCGGCGCGTCATACGGGATTGCCGGCGCTCGCCGACGATTCGGGCATTTGCGTCGACGCGCTCGGTGGCGCACCCGGCGTGCGTTCCGCGCGCTATGCCGACGACGGCGATCCGGCGCTCAGCCAGGACGAGCGCAACAACCGGAAGTTGATCGACGCCCTCGAAGACGTCGATATGCGCAGTGCGCACTATTATTGCGTGATCGTCCTGGTGCGCCGGCACGATGATCCGCAGCCGCTCATCGCGGAAGCGGAGTGGCGCGGCGTGGTGATGCGCTCGCCGCGCGGCGAGGGCGGCTTTGGATACGATCCGCTCTTTCTCCTGCCGGAGCTCGGGCTGACGGCAGCCGAGCTGCCGCTGGAAACGAAGAACCGGTTGAGCCACCGCGGCAAGGCGCTTTCGCTGCTCGCGGACCGGTTGCGTGCGCTACGACGCGAGCCGTGAACCGCGCGCAGTGGGCGCCGTCAAAGGGCTCACGGCTTACGGTGATTTTTATGCGGCTCACTTTCAATCCACAGCTGGTCAATCCGTCTTTCGGCGATCCGGGGGTGTACGTCGATTTCAATTTCGAGCAGCGGGCGCTGCTGTTCGATCTCGGCGATCTTTCCGAGCTCACGCCGAAGAGATTGCTGCGCGTCACCGACGTGTTTGTCTCGCATACTCATGTCGACCACTTCTGCGGCTTCGACCGGCTCCTGCGGGTGTGCCTGGGCCGGCATGGTGGCGTGCGCATGTTCGGCCCGCCGGGCTTCTCAGCCCAGGTGGGACACAAGCTCGCCGCCTATACCTGGAATCTGGTGCAGAACTACGAGCAGGATTTCATCGTCGATGCATGGGAGCTCGACTTGAAAGGCGGCATGACTGGCGCGCGTTACCGTTGCCATGCGCGCTTCGCGCGTGAGGAGCTGCCGGCGCGCGCGGTGCCGGACGGCGTGGTGCTCGACGAGCCCGGTTTCCGGGTGCGCGCCGCCGAGCTCGAGCATCGCACCACGAGCTTGGGTTATGCGCTGGAAGAAAAAGCGCATCTGCACGTAATGAAGGACAAGCTCGGAAAGGTCGGTCTTCCATCCGGACCGTGGCTCACCGAGCTCAAGCGCCACGTGGCGTCGGGTGCGCCGCCCGATACGCCGCTCGTTATTGCGTGGCGCGATCGCAACGGTGCGCACGAGCGTCGGCGTGCGGTGGGCGAGCTCGCGAAGGAGCTGCTCACGGTCGGGCGCGGTGAGAAGATCGCTTACGTCACGGACGTGCTGTACACCGACGCCAATGTGGAACGTATCGCTGCGCTTGCGGCGGATGCCGATCGGCTCTTCATCGAGTCCGTGTTCCTGGATGAGGATCGCGATCACGCAAGCCGCAAGTATCACCTGACCGCCAGGCAGGCCGGGACGATAGCGCAGCGCGCCCGTGCCGCATCCGTCATCCCGTTCCATTTCTCACCGCGGTACATGGGGCGCGAAGAGGAGCTTAGAGCCGAGTTGCATGCAGCGCATGCGGGCGAGCGTGCGACCGAGGACCACGCGGCATGACGGCCGCCATATCCATTACGCCGGTCGCATCGTTTGCGCGACCGAGCTTCGAGGCGCTGCCGCCGTTGTCGCTGTACGTGCATGTGCCCTGGTGTCTGCGCAAATGCCCGTACTGCGACTTCAACTCGCACGAGCTCCGCGGGGAGCTGCCCGAGCGCGAGTACGTGGCGGCGCTCATGTCCGACCTTGAGCAGTCGCTGCCGCTCATTTGGGGCCGGCCCGTGTACAGCGTGTTCATTGGCGGTGGTACGCCGAGCCTGCTTTCTCCTGAAGCGGTCGATACGCTTCTCGCCGGCGTGCGGGCCCGCCTGCCGCTTACGGTTGACGCCGAAGTCACGCTCGAAGCGAATCCTGGAACGTTCGAAGCGGAGCGCTTCAGAGGTTTCCGCGCTGCCGGGGTCAACCGTCTTTCCATCGGCGTGCAGAGCTTCAATCCGCGCCACCTCGCCGCTCTCGGCCGCGTCCACGACCATCGCCAAGCGCATGCCGCAGTCCAGTGCGCGCGCACCGTATTCGAGAACTACAACCTCGACCTGATGTACGGCTTGCCGGGACAGACCGTGGAGGAAGCGAGAGCGGACATCGAGCAGGCCCTCGTCTACGGCCCGCCGCATGTTTCCGCCTACCATCTCACCCTGGAACCGAACACGTACTTCCATCGCTATCCGCCCAAGCTGCCCGATGACGACACGGCGGCGGCAATGCAGGACACGGTGGAGGCGACGCTGGCGGCGCGTGGCTACGATCATTACGAAACCTCGGCATTTGCCTTGCCCGGCCATCGATCGCGGCACAACCTGAACTACTGGACGTTCGGCGACTATCTCGGCATAGGCGCCGGCGCGCACAGCAAAATCTCATTTCCCGAGCGCATCGTTCGCTCCATGCGCTATCGGCAGCCGCGCGAATACCAGGAGCGCGTGAGCGCAGGCGACGCGATACAGGAGCAGCATGAGGTCGAATGCCGCGAGCTGGGATTCGAGTTCATGATGAATGCATTGCGCCTTACGGACGGTGTGCCGGTGGCGCTCTATCGCGAGCGTACCGGTCGCCCGCTTACCGACATTACGCGCGAGCTCGAGCAAGCCGAGCAGCGCGGCCTGCTGGCGCGCGATCATGCGCGCCTCGCACCGACCCCGCTCGGCCGCCGCTTCCTCAACGATTTACTGCAGACGTTTCTGCCCGGTTGAGCCCATCTTCGCGCGATTGCATTTCGCGGGTTCCACCGTAGAATACCGCCGATGTAAGCGCTTTCGCGCCGCGCGGGGAGCGATTCCCCGCACATGCGGCAGGGCAAGCGCGTCGCGCACGACTTGAGAAAAAGGGGGAGAACAACATGACGAAAACCGGCAGTCGCTGGATATATGCCGTTGCGGCCGCTGCGGCGGCTCTTGCCGCGCCGGCACTCGCGCAGGCGCAAGCCTATCCGAACAAGTTCGTGCGCTTCGTCGTGACATATCCGCCGGGCGGCAGCTCCGATGTGATGGCGCGCATCATAGGCGCGAAGCTTACGGAGATGTGGGGGCATCAGGTCGTGGTCGAGTCCAAGCCCGG
Organism: Rhodospirillaceae bacterium; assembly: GCA_050260255.1. GTDB lineage: Bacteria > Pseudomonadota > Gammaproteobacteria > Burkholderiales > SG8-41 > JAQGMV01. Next base: position 19,666 of record JBLNBW010000152.1, read on the forward strand.
TGCGGCCGGCGCCATCGGCATGGAATATGCTGCCAAGCAGCCCGCCGACGGCTACACGTTCCTGCTCGGCAACTTCGGCCCCGTGACGGCAAACCCGCTCATTTCCAAAGTGACCTACGACGTCAACAGAGATTTCGTCCCCGTCACGCAGATTTCGACCGCGCCGAACATTGTCGTCGTGAACGTGAATGCGCCGGTGAAGTCGGTGAAGGATCTGATCGCCGCAGCCCGTGCGCAGCCGGCCAAGCTCACGTTCGGCACGAGCGGCCCCGGCAGCATGTCCCACCTCGCCGGCGAGATGTTCAAGCGCCTCGCGAAGGTCGACATCATTCCGGTGAATTACAAGGGCGGGTCGGAGTGGATCACGCAGCTCATGGGTCAGCACATCGACATGGTCTTCGCCGATGCGCCGCCCGCGATGCAGAACATGAAGAGCGGCAAGCTGCGCGCGGTTGCCGTGACGAGCGAAAAGCGCTCCCCGTTTACGCCCGAGCTGCCCACGCTTGCCGAAGAGGGCGTGGCCGGTTTCGCGGCGTCGAACTGGTGGGGCATACTGTTTCCCACCGGTGTGCCGCGTCCCATCGTCGACAAGGTCGCCGTGGATCTTGCCAAAGTTCTGGTACGTCAGGACGTGAAGGAGAGATTCGCCGAGTTCGGCGCTGAAGCGGTAAGCAGCACGCCCGAGCAGTTCGGCAAATTCATGGCGGGAGAGACGGCACGATGGGGCAAACTGATCCGGGAAGCCAACATCCGGATCGACTAAAAGAACAAGCGCGGACCGAGAGGTCACTGCCCGAGAAAGACCACTTAAGAGGAGAAAGCGATGTATGAGTTTCGACGTATCGCCGTAGCGTTGTGCAGTGCCCTTGCTGCTGTCGCCGCATTGCCGGCCACTGCGCAAGCCCAGAACTATCCAAACAAATTCGTGAAGTTCATCGTGACCTATCCGCCGGGCGGCAGCTCCGACGTGATGGCGCGCATCATCGGCCAGCAGCTCACCGAGTATTGGGGGCAGCCGGTCGTGGTCGAGTCGAAACCCGGCGCCGACGGCGCGATCGGCATGGAGTACGCGAAGACCCAGCCTGCCGACGGCTATACGCTCGTGCTCGGCAACTTCGGTCCCGTCGTCGCGAAGCCGCTGCTGTCGAAAGTGAACTACGACTGGCGCAAGGATTTTCTGCCCGTTTCGCGCATCACGATCTCGGCCAACATACTCGTCGTCGGCACGGCGATGCCCGTGAAGAACGTGAAGGAGCTCATCGCCCTCGCGAAGCGCCGTCCTGGAGAGCTGACCTATGCCACGAGCGGCCCGGGCAGCATGTCGCATTTCGCCGGCGAGATGTTCAAGCGATTGGCGGGCGTCAACATGGTGACGGTGCCGTACAAAGGCAACGCGCTGTCTATCACCGATGTGATGGGCGGCCACATCGTCTGCATGTTTTCCGATGCGCTGCCCGCGATGCAGAACATGAAAAGCGGGAAACTGCGCGCGCTCGCAGTTACGAGCGAGAAGCGCTGGCCGCCGACGCCCGAGTTGCCGACGCTCGCGGAAGAGGGCATCAAGGGATTCGCCGCGGTGAACTGGTGGGGCATATTGACGCCGGCCGGCGTACCGCGGCCTATCATCGACAAGCTCAATGCGGACGTCGTGAAGGCGGTCGGCACGCCTATCGTGAAGCAACGCTTGGCCGAGCTCGGTGTCGAGACGATCTCCAGCACCCCCGAAGAATTCGGCAAGTTCATGGCGAGCGAAGCCGAGCGCTGGGGCAAGCTGGTGAAGGACGCGAACCTCCGCGTAGAGCCGTGATATTGGCCGACGCGATCAGCGGCGGCGGAAAACGATGTCTCGTACGGCGTGGCCGAGCTTGAGGCCACGCTGCTCGAATTTGGTGAGCGGGCGGTACGCGGGTCTGGGCGCATAGCCGTCCGCTGTGTTTTCCAGCAGCGGTTCTCCATTCAACACCTGCAGCATCTGCTCCGCATACTCTTCCCAGTCGGTCGCGGCATGGAGGTATCCGCCGCTTTTCAGCCGGCTCGCCAGCAATGCAACGAACGGCGGCTGTAGCAGACGCCGCTTGTGATGGCGCTTCTTGGGCCAGGGATCGGGGAAAAAAACGTGCGCGCCGTCCAGGCTGTCGGGGGCGATCATGTGCTGGAGCACTTCGACGGCATCGTGCTGCACGATGCGTACGTTGGTGAGCTGCTGGGCGGCGATGACCTGCAGGAGATTGCCGACGCCGGGGGTGTGGACCTCGATGCCGAGATAGTCGTTTTCGGGATGCTCCGCAGCGATGCGCGCGGTGCTTTCTCCCATGCCGAACCCGATCTCAAGTATCTTCGGCGCCGTACGCCCAAAAAGGGCGGCCAAGTCCAGCGGCTCCGGGGCATAGGGCACTCCGTAGCGGGGCATGAGATTTTCGCAGGCGCGACGCTGCGCAGGCGAAAGCCGGCTCGTGCGCAGGACGAAGCTGCGTATGGGCCGATGGCGTGATGTCGATTCGGACGTGCCGGACATGACGATAATGGTGATAGCGGGCGGCTGATTTTCTCAGATTAGCAGTCCGCTACGCGAGCCGCCGTGGTGAAGCTGCTGGGCACTGAAGCGTGCTCCGTGTGGAATTGACGCGCTGCTGGCCAAGCTTGAGCGAGCGTGCGGGTTGCAGGCAACCCACTGGCCGCAGCTGCGTAGTGATGCTTCCGGGGCTACTTTTTTCCGGGCGCTATGAGGCCGGTCGCGGGCGAGCTCGGCGACGCGGAATAGAGCTTCTTTGGCATGCGGCCGGCGAGATACGCTTCGCGACCCGCTTCCACGGCCTTCTTCATCGCCGACGCCATGAGTACCGGATTTTGCGCAGCCGCGATCGCCGTGTTCATCAGCACCCCGTCGCAGCCCAGCTCCATCGCGATCGCTGCGTCGGAAGCGGTGCCGACACCGGCGTCGACCAGCACGGGCACTTTTGCGCTGCCGATGATGATCTGAAGATTCCACGGGTTCAGTATGCCCATGCCGGAGCCGATCAGAGAGGCGAGCGGCATGATTGCGACGCAGCCAATCTCTTCGAGCTGCTTGGCGATGATGGGATCGTCGGACGTATAAACCATGACCTTGAACCCTTCCTTCACCAGCGTGCGGGCCGCTTGCAGCGTTTCGGTTACGTTCGGATAAAGCGTGTGCGGATCGCCGAGAACTTCGAGCTTTACCAAGTCATGCCCGTCCAGCAGCTCGCGGGCAAGGCGGAGCGTGCGCACCGCGTCATCCGCCGTATAGCACCCGGCAGTGTTCGGCAGCAGCGTGTACTGCGACGGCGGAATCGCATCGAGCAGGCTCGGCTGGTTGGGATCCTGGCCGATGTTGGTGCGGCGTATCGCAACGGTCACGATAGCGGCGCCGCTGGCTTCGACCGCTGCGCGGGTCTCCGCGAAATCCCTGTACTTCCCGGTGCCGACGAGCAGCCGCGAGCTGTAGGTCTTGCCGGCGATAATGAGCGGATCCAGATGTTCGTCGGGTTTCATGGTGGGTCTATCGGTAGTGAATCAGCCGCCGCCGACCGCCACGACGATCTCGAGGCGGTCACCGTCGACGACCATCTGCTCGCCGAAGCGGCTGCGCGGGACGATCTCGCCGTTGCGCTCCAGCGCCACCCGTTTGCCCGCGAGCTCGAAACGCGCGAGCAGCTCCGCGCAGTTGATGGGATGCTCGAGTCGGCGGGTTTCGCCGTTGACGGTTATGGCTATCACGGGGGTGCGGGCGCTCGGAATTGCAGATCCGATTGTACTGTTTTGACCGACTTTGCGCATGCGCGCGGCCCGGCATGACGCAGGTCTTTTCCTCAGGGATCGATCCCGGGTAGCATGCACCGACCGGCGTGCGAAGCGCCATGGAGGATGCATGGAAAGGCGATTTCACGATTTCGGCGGCCAGGAGGCGGGCGCCGTGCCGTGTGCAGAGCATGTCTACGAGCCCTGGGAAAAGCGCATGGACGCGATCCGAGGCCTGTGCGCGCAGCGCCAGCTGTTCACCACGGACGAAATGCGCCGCAGTATCGAGGATCTCGGCCCCGGCGTCTACGACAAGTTGAGCTATTACGAGCGTTGGTGCGCGGCTATCGTCAATCTGCTGCTGCAGAAGCAAGTCATATCGGTCGATGAGCTGGGGCGCAGAATGTCGCAAGTGGAGGACGAATGGACGCGGGCACGGCGCAAATGAGTGTGGCTCATGCGGTGGGCGACCGTGTGCAAGTCCGACGCGCGTATCCGCCGGGTCACACACGGGCGCCTTATTTCATGCGTGGCAAGGTGGGCATTGTCGCCGACACCGCGGGTGTATACCGCAATCCCGAGGAGCTCGCGTACGGCATCTACGACGGTGCGCGGCTGCGGGTCTATCGCGTTCGCTTCCGGCAGGTGGATTTGTGGGCCCACTACCGCGGCTCACCGCACGACACGGTGTACGTCGACATCTACGAAAACTGGCTGGAGCGGGTGACGGAGGCGCCATGAGCACGCATCACGACCACGAACACCCAGGACACGATCACGCGCGCACGTTTCAGCCGGACATCGAAGACTCGCCGTTCACGCATTATCAGGTGATGGCCCAGGCGCTGGGCGATCTCCTGATCGAGAAAAACGTGTTTACGGCGGACGAGCTGCGGCGCCAGATCGAAATTCAGGATACCCGCACGCCGGCCGAAGGTGCGAAGCTCGTTGCGCGCGCGTGGGTTGATGGCGGTTTTGCGGCATGGCTTGCACGGGATGTGAATGCGGCTGCCGAATCTATCGGCATACCGGCCGGCGACATCCCGATCCGCGCGTTGTTCGACACGCCCTCGCTTCATAACGTGATCGTCTGCACGTTGTGCTCGTGCTATCCGCGTCAGCTTATCGGGTTGCCGCCCGCGTGGTACAAATCGCGCGAATACCGGAGTCGCATGGTGCGCGAGCCGCGATCAGTCCTTGCCGAATTCGGCACGACGCTGCCCGATGACATGGAACTCAGGGTGCACGACAGCACAGCCGATCAACGCTACATGGTGGTGCCTCTCCGGCCGGCGGGCACCGAAGACTGGGACCAGGCGCGGCTCGCGCAGATCGTGACGCGCGATTGTCTGATTGGCGTGACGCTGCCGCGCGCGTCTGCGCAATAGCGCGTCGCCTCCGGGTGCCAAATATCGTAAAATCCGGCACCGTGCGGGTGTAGTTCAATGGTAGAACCTCAGCTTCCCAAGCTGATGACGTGGGTTCGATTCCCATCACCCGCTCCAAAAATCGAAAAACGTCTTTCAGTTGAGCGGGTTGTCTGAATCGATTGCCTATCGCTGCGCGTCCCTACTACAAAAGGGGTGCAACGAATGGGCTTCCAGAACTACCTATATCGCCGTTCCAGCGCCATCCGAGCAAAGGGTGTCAACGGTATCAACCAAGCCACGGTATGACGAAGAAGTAGGCATTCAACATGTAGAGCCCGCTCAGGATGAGGACTATGCCGCCTATCTTTTCCAGGGCGCGATGTCCTATTTCAAGCGGTCGCAGTTTTTCGAGCCAACCGATCGCGCTGGCGCCGATTACGATCGGAACCGCCCGACCGACGGCGAACGCACCCAATAGCGTGAGCCCGAACAGCGGCGACCCGATACCCGCGGCGACGCCCAGGAGCACCAACAGGGTTGGCGTGCAGATGGGGCACACCGCGATCGAAAACGCACTTCCGAGAGCGGCTGCGCCTATCACACTGGTGGCTCGTGTCGCACGAACGGCCGGCGCTGGTAACGGCACATGTATCCACTTCAGCCATACTGCTCCGAGGAACATGAGCAGCGGCCCCAGCAGCAAGCCCCATTGGCGTCCGAGCAGATTCTGAACCCACAGACCGCCGAGTCCGGCAACGACGCCTAGGATGGCATGCGTGAGGATCATGCCAGCGACGAACACCGTGCCGAAGAGCAGCGCTTGGCGGGGCTGCCGTGCCTTCGTCACATAGGCAAGCGAGACAGGGATCGCGGCGAGCGCGACCGGGTTGAAACTGAAGAGCAAGCCGGCCAACACAGCCAAGCCGAGTGAGGCAGGCCCTGCGTGTTCAAGGGTCGCGTTGAGCGCGGACACGTCCATGTCACAAGTTCTCAGCGTGTCGTTGCAGGACGCTTCGCAGTTCATCCGCCGTCGGGAGAGAACTGAATTCGATCTTCCCGTTCACCGCGACGGCGGGCAGCGTCAAGACACCCAGGCTCACGGCATAGTCGAGCTCGTCGAGCACGTTCACGTCTCGCCATTCAAGATGATCACCGGCGACTTCCTCGGCCACTTGGCGGAGCACGCCCGCGGCGCTGCGGCACTTCTCGCAGCCGGCAGCGTGAATGAGTTCAATCTTCAACGGCAGAGACCGCCGTTGTGGTGGATTCCAGCGTCGCCAGGATGGCGCACTCATCCACTGGGGTGTTATCGGATGCGCATGCTGCGATCAACGCAGTGAGAGCGTTGGACATGGTGGTCAGTGCTTTTATCTTCGCCTCGATCTGGAGCTTCTTTTCGACGGCTCTTGCATGGACATCATCGCAGCACGCACGAGGAGAGCTTTTCAGGGACAGCAGTTCCTTGATTTCCACCAACGTGAACCCGCACTGCTGCGCGTGTTTGATGAACCGTATGCGACGCACAGCATCCTCTCGGTAGAGGCGATACCCCCCGGCACTCTTGCTGTCCGGCGCTATCAGCCCTTCGCGTTCGTAGAACCGGAGGGTGTCGGGCGACACCTCGGCCATATTGGCCACTTTGCCAACTTTCCACATGGGCTTTACGTCTTCCAGACAGGTAAGGCTTTGAGCTTACTCCAAGGGCGGTGGTTCACCGCGCGGCCGCGGCATTCAGATTTGCTTCCCGATTCCGGCGAGCTTAAGCACCGCCTCGTCCACGCCGCCCCCCGAGCAGCACTCGGCGACTTCGCCATTGATAACGACCGCCGGGACGCGTCGGATGCCTAATCCCTTGGCGCGCTTTGCCACCTCGATGTTCTTCATGTCCATGATGGTGACCTCGCAGGACGAGCAGACGATGCGCCTTACCAGTGCGATAGCGTCTTCGCATGCCGGGCAACCTGCGCTGAACACTTCCACCTTCCGTTTCTCAGCCATGATTCCCTCCATGAGGGTAAGGACGAGTTATCGTAAAGGTTGGACCATAGTCGAGAGTCAAGGACTACCGGATGCCGGATGATGTGTCGCAGGAGAGAGGAGGAGGTTCCAGGCCGACCGACCTACTCGCACGCTTCCTTCACGAAGCGGCCGATTTCAGCAGGGGAGGAGAATACAAGGGATGCGCGGTCGCCCATCATCCCCGAGCCAACAAGGACCGGCTTCCCTGCTTGTGGCCCGTATGGGCTCGAGTCGGTCTTCAATCGCAGATTGAATTCCCAAATTCTTTGAGTTGTTCCAGAGGCCGTCCTTAAGACGTAGGTATCGCGGCAATAGGTCGCAGAAACGACGTGCGCGTCGGGTGATGTCTGCTTCAATTGAGCACGACGGCTCCCTATCATGCCGCCCCCGTCCCGTGCTGCAACAGATGGCGCCTTACCCTCGGATACCGCACGGAGATAGGCGATTACGTCCTGCCTAGCTGCCGCATCCCGCACACCGGGGAACGTCATGACGTTTCCCGGTATGAATGCGGCCGGATTTGTAAGCCACTTGTCGAGTGTTTGATTGTTCCAAGTGACGCCGGAACTCTTTAGCGCATGTGAATACCGCGAAAATCCTTCCTCCGTGCCCGCCTTGCGTCCCCAGACATGAGCGAGACTGGGGCCGGTCAAATGCTCTCCCGGCTTGGTTGATGGCACGCGCCGCATTGAGCGAACGCCCGCGCACCGCGAGCTGGATCACCTGCCGCACCTTGGGCACTCGCCGTTCCGAGGAGTATCAGGAAAGCGAACGGGGTGACGAATTGAGCTCGCATGTTAGTCTCCAAGACGCATACGCAAGAGCACGGCCGCGATGTGCATCGCCGGTTAGCGTCATGCCAGCCATCATGCCGTAGTGCCCAAACACCATGATCAGCAAGATTAGATGGAAATAGCACCGACCGCAGCCAGCACATACACTACGCCTGCGTAAAACCGCCCATATGACCCTCCCGTTCGTTAGGCGCTAGAGTCCGCCAACCCCAACACGGTTCCCCGTGACGGTGTTTGACGCGGAAGTAGCAGGCTGGCTGACGCGAGAGACCTACTACAACGGGGAACCTACGCTTTCTTGCCCGGCCGCCGTAACTCTCGTTATTATTCCTCTGAAACATCCGACGCTCAGACGGGGCTTGATTCCCGTCACTCGCTCCATCTTCATGCCGACTTTCGCCGATGACCTGATCGCGTGGCAGCGCGTGCACGGCCGCCACGACCTGCCGTGGCAGAACACGCGCGATGCGTACCGCATCTGGGTGTCGGAAATCATGCTGCAGCAGACCCAGGTCGCGACCGTCATCCCGTACTACACGCGGTTCATGTCGCGCTTCCCGGAGGTGCGTGCGCTTGCAGAAGCACCGGAGGACGACGTACTCGCGCATTGGAGCGGGCTCGGCTATTACTCGCGTGCGCGCAACTTGCATGCGGCTGCCCGGGTGCTGTGCGAGCGCCATGGCGGAGTATTTCCGCGCGACATCGAGGCGGTGACGGCGCTTCCCGGGATAGGCCGCTCTACCGCTGCCGCCATCGTCGTGTTCGCCTACGGCGGACGTCACGCCATCCTCGACGGCAACGTGAAGCGCGTGCTCGCACGGTGCTTTGGCATACGTGGATATGCGGGAGAGCGGGCGGTCAACGCGAAGCTGTGGCAGCAAGCCGAGGCGCTGTTGCCGGACGGCGGCATCGAAGCGTACACCCAGGGCTTGATGGATCTCGGCGCATCGGTGTGTGCGCGCCGTGCGCCGCGCTGTAACGAGTGTCCGCTGCGGCACCGGTGCGTAGCGCTGGGCACTGGAACGATAGGCGAGCTGCCTACACCGAAGCCCAGACGCGAGGTGCCGCACCGAACGACGACGATGCTCGTGCTCCAGCACGACGGCCTGGTGCTGCTCGAAAAGCGTCCGGCCCCCGGGATCTGGGGCGGCTTATGGTGTTTTCCGGAAATTGCGACGGGCGAAGACGCGGTGCAGGCCAGTGCAGCGCGTTTCGGTGTAGAAGCGACTGCCGGCGAACCGATGCCCGTAGTCGAGCACGGCTTTACTCACTTCAAGCTCACGATCACGCCGCAGCCACTGCACGTGAAGCATGCAGCACCGAGCGCCCGCGAAGCGGGCAGGCAATGGTGGCCGCTTGCCGATGCACGCGCTGCCGGCCTCCCGGCGCCCGTGCGCCGCATCCTGGACGGGCTGACGGGCTGAGAGCCCTGGTTGCGGGTATGCCTGCGTCGCCGGCACAATCGGACGACTGACTCGTAGCGGGCGGACGTCGTGTCTGCCGCGAATGGACTTCTCTCACTGGGACGCACTGTGACCGACACTGCAGCCAAGCCGACGACATGGCAGGAAATCAACGCGTGGCGCAAAGCGCGCCGTGTGGAACTCATCGCGCGCCGCGAGTCCTTCCCTGCGGACGAACGGCAACGCTGGAACGACGCGATCACACCCGTCCTTCAGCGCGGCCTGCCGGTCGTGGAAGGCACG
>JBLNBW010000153.1:0-37801 GCA_050260255.1 Rhodospirillaceae bacterium
GGCCCGACGTCGACGCGTCGCGCATCGCGGTAAGCGGATCGAGCCTCGGTGGGTACTATTCCGCGCGCGCTGCTTCACGCGACCATCGCCTTGCGGCATGCATCTCCCACGGCGCCATATGGGACATACACGCACGTTGGAAAGCGCGCGACGACAATCACGGGCTTGCCAAGCACATCCGCTGGGTGTTCGGCGCCAAGACGATGGCCGAGGCAACCGAGATCGCGCGCCCGTTCACGCTCGAAGGCGTGCTGAAAGATATGCGCTGCCCGTATCTAATCATCCATGGCGGGCACGACGTGCTCGGCGTGAACGAAGTAAAGACGGTGTACGACTACGCCAAAGCTCACGGCGTCGATGCGACGCTACGCCTCACCACCGAGGAGGAAACGGGCGCCGAGCACTGCCAGCATGACAATCCGACTCTCGGACAGGAATTGATGCTCGACTGGTTAGCAGACCAATTCGGCATAGATCAACGTAAGCAGAGTCGGATTGCGGCGTAGACTCACTTTCGCGCTGTTGCGAAAGTTATGTCGGAGCCACAATCCCACATTGGGCCGGGAACTTATGTTGCACTGGCTCGCGGACGCGTTCCACATCGACCAAAACCGGTTGCCGCGGATTGCGGCGTAGACTCACTTTCGCGCTGTTGCGAACGTTATGTCGGAACCACAATCCCACATTGGGCCGGGAACTTATGTTGGACTGGCTCGCGGACGCGTTCCACATCGACCAAAACCGGTTGCTGCGGATTGCGGCGTAGACTCACTTTCGCGCTGTTGCGAAAGTTATGTCGAAGCCACAACTGGACTCTCGGACAGGAATTGATGCTTGATTGGCTAGCAGACCAATTCGGCATAGATCAGCCCAAGCTCTCGATGCCGCCCGGTTGATAGACGTGATTGGTGATGGTGAGCGGTAAACGCACGACGAAGTCGTGCATCCATTCACTATTCACCATTCGCTGGTCACGCTTTTCTAAGAAAGGCGTCCGCCGAGCTTTTCCGCCAGCCAGTCTGCCACGAGATTTGCGCCGACTTGCCTGTTGTCTTCCTGGCAGTGGTCGCTGCCGCCGTCGTGCGCCGTCAGTATCTTGAGCGTCTTGTCCTTCGAGCCGACGAGCTCGTACAGCCGCTGCGCGAATTCCAGCGGCACGATGTTGTCGTTCTCGCCGTGGATGCAGTAGAAGGGGCACTCGATACGTTCGGCTACGCCCTGAAGCCGGTAGTCTTCGAGTTTCTTCATGCACGCGTCCATGTCCGGCATGCCGAGCACCCATGGCAGCTGAAAGCCCGGCGCGGACACCTTCGTGCCGCCCGCCTCCATGATTTTGCGCCGGCGTACCCAGGCTTCGTGGTAATCCACATGCCCGCCCCACGCAACACACGCGGCGAAGCGCCGCTCGAATGCGGCCGCACGCGGCGCATAGTAGCCGCCCATGCTGAAGCCCATCACGGCGACGCGTTTCGGATCGACGTCGGATCGCTGCGCAACATAGTCATAGGCGGCGCGCGCTGGGACTTCGTAGTCGTAACGGCTCGGTATGCCCTGCAGCCGCAATGCCTCGCCCTGCCCGGGCCCGTCGATCGCCAGCGTGTGTATCCCCCGCCGGCCGATCTCGACGCCACCGAACAGCACGCTCATCTCTTTTGCATTGTCCAGCCCGTCGAACATTACGACCGTGGGCGCCGGGCCCTGCACGTCCGCCTTGTAGAACCACGCCGGCAGGGTCGTGCCCTCGTACGGCACTTCCACGCGCTCGATGTTCGGGTAGCGCCGTTCGATACCTTTGCGAAAGCAGCGCAGGCAGCTGCGATACGTGTCGCGCTTGCGCTCCGATGGCGGAATGAAGCGCTCGCCACAGAAGTAATAAATTGCAGCGCGCAGATAGTACGCGCCGGCGGTCAACTGATGCCCCGCCGCTTCCTCAGCTTCGCCGAAGCCTTCGATGCGCTTGGCCATCGAAGTCCACTCCTGCCACCACTTCTCGTTGTCGCCGACGTGATCCTTGAGCTTCTGCCCAATTTGATCGATCTCGCCCAGCGCCGCCGCTCCCTGCGCCGCCATCTCGATGCCGAACATCATGCCCTGCGACCACATGTGGTGACCGGGGAAATACTCGAACCAGTGGCTCATCGTCGTCGCCTTCGCATAGTAGGAAGCGCGATTTTAACGGCTGCGACGCAAAAGCGACGAGCCATCAGCGGCCGCGGCAAACATGTCAGAATAGCGACCGTTTTTACCCCGACACACAACACAAAATGGACATGCATTCCGGGAAATCACATCTGTGGCGCCTCATTGCCGCTGCACTGATCGGCGCCGCCGGTTTCACGACGCAAGCGCTCGCCGCTGCGGACGCATTTCCCGCGCGCCCCGTGCGCTTCATCATCACCTTTCCGCCCGGCGCGCTGAACGACATGATAGGACGGGTGCTTGCGCCGCGGCTCTCGGAAGCCTGGGGACAGCAGGTGGTGGTCGACAACCGGCCCGGCGGCGGCACCATCATCGGCACCGAAATCGGGGCGCGTGCGCCCGCGGACGGCCACACGCTGCTGCTCGGCGCGATCTCGCTCGCGATCAATCCGAGCGTCTACCCGAAGCTGCCATACGACACGCTGCGCGATCTCGCACCGGTATCGCTCATCGCTTCCTCGCCGTACATCATGGTTGTGCATCCGTCGCTGCCGGCGAAGTCGGTGAAGGAGTTCGTCGCACTGGCGAAAGCGAAGCCTGGCGCGCTGATCTACGGCTCGACCGGTATCGGCGGCAGCTCACACCTGATGGGCGAAATGCTCAAGTCGATGGCAGCGATCGACATCGTGCACGTGCCTTACAAAGGGCTCGCGCCGGCGTTGAACGATCTCTTCGCGAACCAGATCCATTTCGCGTTCGGCAGCTATTCCACCGTAGGCCCGCATATCAAGACCGGCCGCATCCGCCCGATCGCGGTCACGAGCGCGAAGCGCACGAAATCCACACCGGAGCTTCCGACCATCGCGGAGCAGGGCTATCCCGGTTACGAAGCGATACCGTGGTTCGGCGTACTGGTGCCTGCAGCAACGCCCAAGCCCCTCGTTGCGCGTCTCAATCGCGACATAGTACAAGCGCTGAAACACCCGGAAGTGAACGAGCGCTTCGCAACGCAAGGTGTCGAGACCGTCGGCAGCACGCCCGAGGAATTCGCGAGCTTCCTGAAGGTCGAAGTAAACCGCTGGGGCAAGATCGTGAAGCAGGCGGGCATCAGGCCCGAATAGACCTCGCGCGATTTACCGGCCTCGTTCCCTGAAGGAAGATCGAAGCGCCCGCAATCGCACCCACCATGACTTCCTCGCTCTACCTCGTTGCAGCGGCAGCCGTGGTGCTGTTCGTCCTCGAGCGACTCTTTCCCTTGCGAAGACCGAAGAGCCGACTCGCCTCGCGGCTCGTGGTGAACGCGGCTGTTTCCGCAACGGCAATAGCCACGGGCTTTTTGATCGTCACTCCCGTCGCGGCGTCGCTCTTGCTGCGCGTCTCGCAGAACGAATGGGGCCTGACACGGCTCCTATCGGCGAACGCGATCCTTCAAGGCGTCGTCGCATTCCTGCTGCTCGATTTGTCGTTCTATTATTGGCATCGGGCCAATCACGCCTGGCCGATCCTCTGGCGCTTTCATAATGCGCATCACATCGACCCCGACCTCGACGTGACGACCGCCGTTCGCTTTCACTTCGTAGAAATCGGCTTTTCGGCAGCCTTCCGGGCTCTGCAGGTGATCGTCATCGGGGGTCCGCCGTCCGCTTTTGTCGCGTACGAGATTGCTTTTCAGCTCAACACGCTCTTCCACCACAGCAATGTCCGCCTGCCGCTACGCGCCGAGCGCCTGCTGAATCTTTTCCTCGTCACCCCTCGCATGCATGGCATACACCATTCGGAGCGCTTCCACGAGATGAATTCGAATTGGTCATCGGTTTTCTCGTGGTGGGACCGGATCCACGGCACGTTGCGTCTCAACGTGCCGCAATCCCAGATACGCATCGGAGTCGCCGGCTATGCCCGGCCGCAGGACAACACGGTGCGCGCCGTCCTTGCGATGCCCTTTCGGCGTCAGCGCGATTACTGGCACGATCCTCACCACGAGGCGCCACTCGAACGAGAAGGAGCAGAAGCTTCGACGCGCCTCGCCGAGTGAATGCGGGAAGCGGCAACGCTTCCGTTTCGCCACAGTCGCGAATGTCGTAAGGTGATACGGACTGACGCCTGCCGTTCTGCTGTCCTATCGTCCATCCGCCTCGCGGCGTTCGTAGATCAATTCCTGCACGAGCACGTAACAAATCAGTCCGGCGGGAAGCGCCACGATCACGCCGAGCGGGCCGAAAATCGCGCCGAATACCAGGATCGACAAGACGACGAGCGGGGCCGGCAGATGTTCTTTTCGATGCAAGACGTACGGGACGAGGATGTACCCTTCGACGATGTGCAGGATGATGTAGAGCAGAACGACCCACAACATCGTAGCCGTCCCGAGCGGGATGGAGAAAAGCAGCGGCGGAATGAGGGCGATCAGCGGACCGATGTAGGGGACGATCTCCGCCAATCCGCCCAGCACGCCGAACACCAGGGCGTAATCGAGGCCGATCAGCCAGAGGCCGATGGTCCACATCATCGCCATCGCGACGATGTACACCATCAGGGTGAAGAGATAGCTTCGCACGGCAGAGATGATGCTCATCACGAGGCGCAACACGCGCGGCCGCGCCTCCTTTCGCCAAAGACCGACCACGCCGTGCACCGATCGCCGCGGATCCCACGCGATGAAGAGCCCCAGGAAGAATATCGCGATGACATCTGCAATCCATTCCACGAGGGTCGCCGCGCTGACGACCGCCGCCTTGGCCGTCCCGGCCTTCGAGATCTGCGGCGCCAGCTGGTCATGCTCGTCCGGCAACGGAATGATCTGCATCAGCCACGGATAATCCTGCCTGATCGTCTCGCTGAGATGAGCAAGTCCATTGAATAGAGACTGCGAGAGCAAGGCCGCCTGCTGAAAAAGGGGGACCGCCAACAAGAGTGCCAGGCCGGCAAACAGGCACACGGAGAGCATGGCCGCCATGATCACCGAGGCGCGCCGATTCAAGCCGAGCAGGCGCTGTCCTGCTTCCGCCACGCTGTCCAACATGATTCCAAGCATGATGCCGATCATGATGAGCACTATGACCGTCTTGCCGATCAGAGCCAGCAGGACCGCTGCCGCCCCTGTCGCGGCCAACGCATTCCGGGTCTTCATCGATCGAGGGCGCTAGAACTGCAACGCCAAAGGCGCTCTCCATGCGAACGTCAAATGCTGGGAGCATCCGACGCCTCTCGCCCGTACACGGCTCCATAGCGGGCACTCCGCTACAGCGGGCACGTGAGTTAAGACAACGAACGCCGGGCTGCATTCGCCGAAAAAGGGATGACACTACCGCCGAGGTGGTCTGATGGCGCACCTCTTCGAAGGGCACCGGCATGCGTGTCAGGCGGGTTTCTTGCAAGGTGTGTCTCTCTAACGCCGCCGTAGTGCGTTACAACATGACGAGGGTTGCGTCGGCTCTGCCGCAACTCACTGTTGGGCCCGGCAAGCGCGCTGGGGCTGCCGTTCCTCCTCTCGGTTCTCGTGCATCGCGCGGCATGCCACGCATGGGTTACCAGCCTCCTTGGAGCACGATCATGTCCATTCAATCCATCAATCCGGCAACCGGTGAAAAACTCGACAGCTACGAGGAGATGTCGCGAGCTACTGTCGACGGCATCATCGAACAGGTCCACGAAGCCTTTCTCGTCTGGCGACGAGTGCCGTTCGACGAGCGCGCGCGACCGATGCGTAGCGCCGCGCAGATCCTGCGCGAACGCGCGGAGATCTACGCGCGCCTCATGGCGCAGGAAATGGGCAAGCCGGTCCGCGACGGCATCGCGGAAGCACAAAAGTGCGCCGTCGCCTGCGAGTACTATGCGGAGCACGCCGGGAAGTTCCTCGCGCGCGACCCGGTGCAGACCGAGGCGCATACGAGCTTCGTCACGTTCAACCCACTCGGCGTCGTGCTCGCCGTCATGCCGTGGAACTTTCCATTCTGGCAGGTCTTCCGGTTTGCCTCGGCGACACTCATGGCGGGCAATGCAGCGGTGCTCAAGCATGCGTCGAATGTCCCCGGTTGCGCTCTCGCCATCGAAGAGATCTTCCGCGATGCCGGCTTTCCGAAGAATCTGTTCCGGACGCTGATGATCGGCAGCCACGAAGTGGAGGCGGTCCTTAAGCATCCGCTCGTGCGTGCCGTGAGTCTCACTGGAAGCGTCGGAGCGGGTCGCGCAATCGCGCGGGCAGCGGGCGAGCTCCTCAAGAAGAGCGTGCTCGAGCTCGGCGGAAGCGATCCTTATCTCGTGCTGGAGGATGCGGATGTCGAGCGCGCCGCCGAAGTGTGCACGAAAGGCCGGCTGGTGAACTCGGGACAAAGCTGCATTGCGGCGAAGCGATTCATCGTGGTCGACGCCGCGCGCAACGAGTTCGAAACGCGCTTCGTCGAGAAGATGAGCGCCGCTCGCGTTGGGGATCCATTGGACATGCAGACGGAGGTCGGGCCGCTCGCGCGACACGATCTGCGCGAAACGTTGCACAAGCAGGTGGAGGAAAGCCTGCAGAAAGGCGCACGCTGTCTTCTCGGCGGCACGATCCCGGAAAGGCGCGGCGCGTACTATCCGCCCACGGTGCTCACCGATGTGCGCGCCGGCATGCCGGCGTACGAAGAAGAGCTCTTTGGCCCGGTCGCCGCAGTCATTCCGGTACGTGACGAACAGGCCGCCATCGCGACGGCAAACGACTCCGTATTCGGCCTCGGCGGCGCGGTGATCACGCGTGATACGGAACGCGGTGAGCGAATTGCCGCCGACCTCGTCGAGAGCGGCTGCGTCTTCGTCAACGATGCTGTCCGATCCGATCCTCGGCTGCCGTTTGGCGGCGTCAAGGAAAGCGGCTATGGCCGCGAGCTCTCGGCATACGGCATCAAGGAGTTCGTCAACATCAAGACCGTCTATGTCGCGCGGTAACGCCTGGCCCTTTCTGGCGGTTCTCCCGGCACGTCGCCTATTCGGTCCGGCACAAGCGGCTCTCGTTGCGGTATGACGGGCTCTCTTTCGGGATCTATCTCCGGGTTGCGTTTTTTGCGCTCTTCATCCTCATCCGGCTCGGGACGCGGCGTAGGCGTTTGCAAGTAGAGCTTGTCCACATCGATCTCCTTTCCTGACGCCGATCATGACGCTGCGCGAATGGCACCCGTCGAATGGCGGAGCCCGGCGCTTCATTTTCCCTCGCTCCTGGCTCACGCGCGTTTCCGCGCGGTGCGATCTGTGGAGTTTTCTTCCTCCTGCGCCGCAGGATTGCCATCCCTGTACAACAGCGGAATGGCGGCTTCCGGCGAGAGGACGCGGAACGTGAAGCTCTCCTGGATATAAAGCGTAACCGTGGTCGCCGAGTGCTCGAGATAACCGATCGAGAAGTCCTGGCCCACCACGAGCTCGAAATCGCCGCCGCGCTGACTGACCACTGCCGCACCGAGGGATCCGGGCGTCCACACGATAGGCCCGTCGACGAGTTTGCGCACGTGCTCGATGACGGGAAAGCCGTCTTTCGTCGTCTTGGTGAGGCCGGTGTAGGAGCGCGGACCCAGCGCGATCGCGTACGGACCGGCGATTCCCGCGCCATGCAGATTGTTGATGGCATCGGCAATGAGCGCCGGGTAGCCGGCGTAGTCGTCGGTAATTGCGAGTGCATGGCCCGCAGCCACCTCGGCAATGCCGCGAATGCCACCCTGCGAATATCCCTGGAACACGACGTGATCTTCGGTCACCGCCGCTTTACGCGCAGCATCGCGGACCGGCGTCAAATCCGGTTCTTTCGCACCGCGGCCGACCGCATCGAGCTCGTCGCGAGAAAGCGTGAACGGCACGCGAACCTCGATCAGCGGCTGCACTCGACGGATCCGCGCCTCGACACCTTGCCCGACGTTGATTTGCAGCCGCTCGCTGCGTCCCAGGCTCACGGCGGACGCCTCCCAGCCAAGCGGGCCGGTGAAATCGACCAGCCGGCGTGCGGCCAGCATGAGCATCAAGGTGCGCTTCGCTTCATCTTCGATCAGCTTCCACGCCTCGCTCGATATGGGAGCAAGATCCCGCAGCAAATCGTTCATGATGGTTATTTCCCGCGCATGCTGCCGATGCCGAGCGAGCCGTCGCCGCGCGCCTGCGACGGCATCTCCTCGCCGCTCGCGGCTTCCGTCGCGTCGGCCTCCGCCTCGCGCTCGAGGATGGGCGTTTCGATGAACAGATACTGCCGCAGCATCCGATCGAGTACAGGATCGCGGCGTCGTAGCCACTCCAGCAGCATCGCTGCGTGCTCCTTTTCCTCGTCCCGGTTGTGGGCGAGAATCGCCCGCAGCTCATCGTCCCGCGACGCATCGACGCGCTGGTCGTACCAATCGATCGCGTCCATCTCTTCCATGATGGAGACGATCGCGCGATGGCGGTCCATCGTCTCGACCTTCAGAGCCTCGATCGATTCGTGAAATCCGGCGCTTTGTGCCATGACCTACTCCCCAAGTCGGAATTGTGTCGCCGCTACAAATTTAAGCGACTCCCGTGCGCAGCGAAGGGTGCTGGCACCTCGGTATTCCGAGCGCGCCGCGACGCCCTAATCGCACCGCTCAGAGAGGCCGCAGCACGGAATTGGCCGCGTTCCCCTCTGGACGCACTTGCACGCGCGCTTCCGCCTCGGCTTCGAGCCAGTGCTTAAGGCGCATGAAATCCTCGTCCAGCTGATTCTTTGGATCGACGCCGAAGAAGGCTGCGATCGCATGGCCGAGCAATCCGAGTGGAGGGTTGTAAGTGACGCGCACGTGCAGACGGGTGGCTCCGTCGCACTCCTCGAAACGGATGAGACCGGCGTGAGCCACCGCACTGCCCTCGACCGTGCGCCATGCAATCACTTCGTTGGGCACGCTCTGCGTCATCACCGCATCCCATTCGACCCTCGTCCCGGCCGGCCCGTCGACGACCCAGTGCGATCGCCCTGCGGCCGCCGTGCGCACGCTTCGGACATGTCGCATCATCGTCGGGTAATTCTCGGGTTGCGCGAGATAGGCGAAAACCTGGTCGATCGGCGCGCGTATGGTGATCGTCTTTTGGAGATCGATGCCGCGATGTCCACGCAAGCCGGCAAGCTGCCGCAGCGGCTTGTTCGCCGTGCTGCGCAGGAGAAGAATGCCGCCGGCCACAGCAATCAGCCTGAACGGATCTCTGCCGCGCAGCGAATAGGCCACGAGCGCTACCCCGGCCGCAGCCGCCGCGAGACGCGTTCCGGGAGCCCAATTGTCCTGCGCCAGCTCATGTCGCTCGCCGGGCCGCGGACGACCGCCCTGCAACTGAGAAACGCCCTCTGCCGTCTTGTAGGCAACCAGGCGGTCTTCGATTCCCTTCACCCCGGGAACGCTCCATAGCGCGGCGAGAAGGCGAGCATGCTCGTGCCGCAAGATGGACCCGCTCAGTACGACGCGACCGACGGCGGCTTTCACCTCCACGGCGTGCGGATGGGAGACGTACCGGCCGAGTTTCGCCCGCACGCGCTCGATGAGCACGTCGTCATCCGGGGAATACCGACGGAAGCCGCGGCGCAACCGAAAAAGCATGGATGCCGCCCGATTGCCGAGATCGCGCGTCCCGGCGTCGGCAACGTCGCGAAAATCGGCGAAGGCCCGAATCCCCTTGTCGCGGGCAAGGGCGCGGCGGCGCCTGCCGCGTGCCGGGTCGAAGAAAAACATGGTGGCGGCGCCAACCCCGGCGGAAACGATGGGAAGAAGCAGCCGCGCCATTTCACGCCTCCATTCGTCGTCGGACGCGCTTGTGCTGCAAGCCTCGTTCCGCAGCGGCGATCTCCGCCACAACACGCCGAGAACCGACCCTCCGGCCTGCATCATTGGCACGGGATGCCGCACGCAATCGTCATGCGCGCACGGCATCCCGTTGGGCATTATTCACTTATCCATGAGGGTCGTGCCGCCGGGCGATCTCACTTCGTTCCGCCGCGTGCACCGACACGCAAGTCGTTCTGTACCGTTCGCACTCCTTCGACGCGCCGTGCTGTCGATACCGCGCGCCGGATCATCTCGTCGTTCTCCACGATCCCGGTAAGCTGAACCTCGCCGCGATAGCTGTTCACGTTGATGTTCGCTGCGCCTTTGAGACCCTCCTCCCTGGCGAGCGCCGTCTTCACACGGGCGGTGAGCGCGGCATCGTCGGCGAACTCCCCGGTGCTCCGTCGTTCGGCCGTGGGTGCGCATGCCGTCAGCACGCCGAGCGTCACCATGACGAGCAGTAGGTTGAGATAGGTCTTTGCATGAGTCAGAGTCATCGCCACACTCCTTTCGCTAAAAAAAGCGCCAAAAGCCTTTTCAACTCCACTTCGATTGCACATCGGCTTTATAGCCCCCCTTGACCTCCCCGACAGACCGCTCGGATGACGCTTTGCCAGTCACCGACGATGGGATGCAAGTATTGCTCTCCGGGACGACGATGAGGTCTTTCCGAAGTGCGGGAGCGCGAATGCCTGACGATCTACGAACTCGTCGACCGGCATATCGGCATGGGTGATGCGGCGGTCTGCGCATGAAGAGCGAAGCAAAGGCGAGGCCGGTACTCGATCGGCATGCGCGGCAAGACGTTGGGACCGCGGGCGTACGACCGTGCGGGCGTTTCAAGCGGACGGTGAACGCCCAACGCTCGCCGGCGCGAATCTGCGGACGCTCGCGTGCGGCGCCCCACCACGAGAGCGATATGGCATCCGGCGCCGCACGCGCCGACAAGCGTAAATCCTACTGGACCGGCGGCGATTGGCTAGTGGCCTCGTCACCGACCCCGCCGGAGGCCCCCCTGGGCCGCGCCAGTGCAGCGTTTCGCCGGCATACCGGGTTGAAAAGCGGTAAATGACTGTCCGCTCCTCGGCGAATACGGCCATTCGGACTGCCCAGCTGCTACGCTCGATGTGACCGATCGCGGTCGTTCACGACTGAACGGCCACTTCGAACGCGGAGCGATCCCGACAGA
Source organism: Rhodospirillaceae bacterium (assembly GCA_050260255.1). GTDB lineage: Bacteria > Pseudomonadota > Gammaproteobacteria > Burkholderiales > SG8-41 > JAQGMV01. Next base: position 11,110 of record JBLNBW010000153.1, read on the forward strand.
AAGTTGCCATTCCGCTGGAACCTAAGCCGACGATGGTCGAGAGCTAGAACTGTAGTGCTTTGGGACGAAGCGGTGCAATGCGGCGCCGCGCGATACATGCCCAGGGAGCGGCTGCTTCATGCCGTCGTTGTTGGGGCGGATTAGCGCGGCAGCCTGACGGTAAATCGAGTTCCCACGTCGCGAGTGGACGAAACATCTAGCGTTCCGTTGTGCGCGAGGGCGATCTGCCGTGCGATATAAAGACCAAGGCCAAGCCGATTGTTGTCGGCATCTGATCCGCGGGTGACGGGTCGAACAGTTTCTTCATGAGCGCAGCGTCGATGGCAGGCCCCCGGTTGTGAACCTCCACGGTCACAGTATCGAGGCCGCCCTGGGCGCTCACCGCTACGTCGCTCTCGGCGGGTCCATGTTGTAGCGAGTTCGCCACGAGGTTCGAGACGAACTGTGCGACGCGCTTGGCGTCGACGCAGGCAGTCAGGTCGCCGCTGCAGTCGACGCGATGTGCCGGTCGGGAAAGACGGGACCGAGCTCGTCGACAATATTGCGTACGATGAGCCCGATGTCGCACGGGCCGCGGTCGACGCCGACGAGCCCGCCGAGACGAGCACGCGTGAAATCACGCAGTTCTGCCAGCATGCCGGAGCGCTCCCTGAACTTCACGACCGCCTCGGCCAGAATTGGTCAAGCGCCTCGTTGAAGCGGACAAGTTCTGTGACGCTCTCACTCGTCGACGGCACGGCCTTCGTGCACATTCTTGTCACGCTCGTGCGCAACGCACGATACTCGGAGACCAGCTCACTCAGCGAAAAGCGCTCCACGGCGCGCGCCACCAGCTTTCAGCGATCGCGCAAAGTCCTCCCATTCTTGCAGGATAGTTTCAAGATTATCGAGAATGAACTGCGATAGACGCATTCGTTCCCTGCGGCATGCGCTTTACCACAGCCGCCAGGAAAAGCCCGTGAGACTTCTTTGCTTCGAGATATCCAGCGCTTCGTCGGTCTCGATTCCGACGCGGCGGACAGTGCTTTCCAGCCTGTCGAGTGCTTCCGTAGCTTGATGAATCGAACCGCCTTCAACTCAGCGATGCACGATCCTCGCCTGTTGGTGAATCCGGGTTACTGCGCCTGCAGGAAATCGCAGGCAGCGCAACTTTATCGATGATCCCGCCAACATAAGGGTGTGCTATCTCACGCTGCCCTATTTGCCTGTCCACGCCAGCCATGAAACCCCTTACTGCAACCCGCCCGAGGACGTTTTCCCTGGAACCAACAATCCGACGCGCGCCACTAACCATCAGGCATGCTGCGAGGTCCTCGGATGAAAATGGTCGTCGTCACCGATCAGAATCATAAGTGGTTCGAGATTCCGGACGCTACCGTCCTGACGGCGCGCCGCTACCTGGCGGAACCGGACAGCGGTAATGGAGGCGCCGTGCGTGTGCTCAACCTATGCCGCACCGGGCGCTACCAGGGACGCGGGTACTACGTGTCGCTCCTCGCCGAGGCGCGTGGCCAGCGCCCCCTGCCCGATGTCAAAACCATCGGGGACCTCAAGTCCGATGCCTACGTGCGGGCGCTCGAGGCTGAGATTCAACCACTGGTGCAGGAGACGCTGCATCAGGACGAGAGCGAGCGCTTCCAGCTCGACGTCTACCTTGGAAAGCATCCCAGTCACCCGGCGCTCGCCGAGCAACTGTTCGCGAAGGTGCGCGCGCCGCTGCTGCGAGCGCTCTTCGTCCGTGCAGAGGGAAGCTGGCGCCTCGAGGCGCTGCACGCCTTGGGCCTTGCGGACATTCCGCAGCAGGACCGCGCGTCCGTGCTCGAAGCCGTCGCGTCGTTCATGGCCGAAAGCTCGGCCGCCAGGCGGCAGGGCACCAAAACGGGCCGGCCGCGGCTCGCCATCCTGTGGGACCGGAACGAGCCGCACAAGCCCTCCAACGAGGAAGCGCTGCAGCGGTTCATGAAGGCCGCGCCGCTCGTCGGATTGGACGCGGAGCTCATAGGCCCCGATGCACTGGAGCGCTTGCCCGAATTCGATGCCCTTTTCAACCGCGCGAGTCCTGAGGGTGTCATCTATGAATTCGTGCGCAGGGCGGAATCGCTTGGCATGCCGGTCGTGGACGATCCGGAGTCCATCCTAAAGTGCGGCAACAAGGTGTATATGCAGGAATTGCTGAACCGGCATCGTATCGCGACGCCACGCACGCTGATCGTGCACCGCGGCAACGTGGAGGAAATCGTTCCGACGCTGGGGCTGCCGTGCGTGCTCAAGCTGCCGGACAGCGGCTTCGGGCTCGATGTGATGAAGATCGAATCGGAAGACAGTCTGCGCAAGGAAGCTGAGCGCTTCTTCACTCAGTCCGAGCTCCTCATCGCGCAGGAATGGCTGCCGAGCGAGTTCGACTGGCGCGTCGGCGTCTACGATCGGCGGCCGCTCTTCGTTGCCAAGTATTTCATGGCGCCCGGCCACTGGAAAGTCAACAGGGTGGTCGAGGGCCAGCAACAGTTGATCGAGGGCAAGACCGAAGCGATGACCATCGGCGAGGTGCCCGAGCAGGTGATCAACACCGCCGTACGGGCCGCCAACCTGATCGGCCGCGGCCTGTACGGCGCCGATCTCAAGCAGGTCGACGGCCGCGTCTATCTCATCGAGGTCAACATCAACCCGAACATCGACGCGGGCAACGAAGACCAGGTGCTGGGCGAGGCGCTCTACCGCGAAGTCCTTGGCGTGTTCGCGCGGCGCATCGCGGAGACTACAGGCGGCGCCGCGCAACGTCGAGCGCCGTGACGTTTCATGGACTTTGTCGTAAGCAACGGAAGCGTCGGCAAGCAGCGCACGGGCTGCATCGTCGTCGGCGTATACGAGGGTGGCAAGCTTTCGCCCTTGGCGATGGAGCTCGATGAGGCCTCGGGCCACGCGCTCAATGACGCGCTGAGCCGCGGCGACCTCGAAGGCGAGCTCGGCACGACGCTACTCCTCACCAGGATTCCGGACGCGGCCTCCGAGCGTGTGCTTCTCGTCGGCCTGGGTCCCGAACAGGAATTCGTCGAAAGCAGCTATCACGCCGCGCTCTGCGCGGCGACGAGAACGCTGCGCACGACGGGCGCGGCGGAGGCGACGCTCTGCCTCAACCAGCTTCCAGTGAATGGGCGCGACGGCGCATGGAAGATCGAGCAGGCGGTGCTTGCCGTCATGGATGGCATGTATCGTCTGGACAAGCTCAAGAGTGAGCCGCCGAAACGGAAGCGCGCACTCGAGAAGGTAATGTTGCATGTCGCGAATCGCGCGGAGGCCTGCGCGGCCGAGGCTGCTATCAATAGGGCCGTGGCGATCGGCGAGGGCATCACGCTCGCCAAGGATCTCGGTAACCTGCCCGCCAACATTTGCACCCCGACGTATCTGGCCGAGCAAGCGCGAGAGCTCGGCAGCCACCACGGCTTCGAGGTGAATATCCTCGACGAAAAAGACATCGAAACGCTCGGCATGAACGCACTCCTCGCGGTCGCGGGCGGCAGCCGCCAGCCGCCGAAGCTCATCGTGATGGAGTACCACGGCGGCGCGCGCGAGGCGCTGCCCGTCGTCCTGGTCGGCAAGGGGATCACGTTCGACACGGGCGGCGTCAACATCAAGTCCTCGTCAGAGATGGAGCAGATGAAGTTCGACATGTGTGGGGCGGCGAGCGTGTTCGGAGCGCTGCGCGCAGCCGCGCTCATGAAGCTGCCGCTCAACGTAGTCGGCATCATTCCGGCCGCGGAGAATATGCCCGATGGAAACGCGATCAAGCCGGGCGACGTCGTGACGACGATGTCCGGCCAGACCGTGGAAATCCTCGATACCGACTCCGAAGGCCGCCTCGTTCTTTCCGATGCGCTGACCTACGCCGAGAAGTACAAGCCCGCGATAGTCGTAGATGTCGCGACGCTCACAGGCGCGATCGTGAGCGCGCTCGGCGAGGTCGCGAGCGGCGTGTTCTCCAACAGCGACGCGCTCGTGCGCGAGGTGCTCGGGGCTGGCGACAGCGCATGGGACCGCGCGTGGCACATGCCGCTGTGGCACGAGTATCAGCATACGTTCAAGTCGAACATCGCCGATTTCGCGAACGTCGGCCCTCACGGCGACTGCGCCATCACCGCGGCGTGCTTCCTCTCGCGATTCACCAAACGCTATCCGTGGGTGCACCTCGACATCGCGGGAACGGCGTCGAAGAGCGGCGAGGACAAGGGCGCAACGGGCAGGCCGGTGGCGCTTCTTGCGCATTTCCTCGCAGGCCGCGCGGCCGCCTGAAGTGCAAGCAGTTCGGGCGGGCCGAACTCTCCGAGCTTGATCTGTCGCAGTGCGCCACCGGCCGGGCGGTAGCGGTAGAAGAACACCCCGGCCGAGACCCTGCAACGCGCGGACAGGCCCGAGCAGTCGGGTTCGCTTAGCTCGTCTCCAGGCGTCATATCGGCGATAATCTGCCGCGTGAGCGGGACGTGTCCGCCCGTGGATTTCTGTATAGGGTTTTCACTCGTCGGTTTCTCCCATTAGCGACCTGCACTGTCACCTGCACTAGAATCGCGGACAAATATGGGTAGGAAGTTATCGAGTCGTGTCCAGTAGAACGGCGCACAAATTCACACACCACCGAAGAACCAGGCAATCAAGCAGAAGAACGTGACTGAAAACAGAGCCTTCGTAGACGCTGCCATTTCAGCTCATACCCCCATGATGCAGCAGTACTTGCGCATCAAGGCACAGCATCCGGACATGTTCGTGTTCTACCGGATGGGCGACTTCTACGAGCTCTTCTACGACGACGCCGAGCGCGCCGCGCGCCTGCTCGACATCACGCTCACCACCCGCGGCGCATCCGCCGGCGCGCCGATCAAGATGGCCGGCGTGCCTTATCACTCGGTGGAGCAGTATCTTGCCAAGCTGGTGCGCGCCGGAGAGTCCGTCGCGATCTGCGAGCAGATCGGCGATCCGAACACCAGCAAGGGACCGGTCGAGCGCAAGGTGGTCCGTGTCGTCACGCCGGGCACCTTGACCGACGCCGCATTGCTTGAAGAAAAGCGCGACAACCTGCTGCTCGCCGTGCAGCGGGTGCGCAATCAGCTCGGCATGGCGTGGCTTTCGCTGGCAGCGGGGCGCTTCACCGTCATGGAGACGGTGCCCGACAATTTCGCCGGCGAGCTCGAGCGCCTTCGGCCTTCGGAGATACTGGTGCCGGACAGCGAGCAATGGCCGGAGCTCGAAGGACGCAACGCCGTACGCCGCGTGCCGGCATGGCATTTCGATGAACAGTCCGCGCGCCGCAATCTGTGCACGCAATTCGGCACACACGATCTCGCGGGTTTCGGCGCGACGAACCACAGCACCGCCATCGGTGCGGCCGGTGCGCTGCTCGAGTATGCGCGCTCGACGCAAGGGACCGCCATCTCCCATGTCATCGCCCTGCGCGTCGAGGAACCGGACGCGTACGTGCGGCTCGACCCGGCGACACGGCGCAATCTCGAAATCACGGAAACGATACGCGGCGCACCGTCCCCTACACTGTTCGCATTGATGGACACCTGCGCGACAGGCATGGGAAGCCGCTGGCTGCATCACTCGCTTCACCATCCGTTGCGCGACCGCGCCGTACTGCACGCGCGTTATTCCGCCGTCTCGGCGTTGAGCAACGACGCCTGCTACGAGCGCGTGCACGGCGTGCTGAAAGGCTGCGTCGACGTGGAGCGCGTGACCTCGCGCATTGCGCTCAAGTCCGCGCGCCCGCGCGATCTTTCGGGACTGCGTGACACGTTGCAGCGCCTGCCGGATCTCGCCGCGGTGCTCGCGCATTGTGCGAACGCTCGCGTGTCCGAGCTCGCCGCCGCCGTGGCACCGCTCGATGATGCCGCAGCGTTGCTGCAATCGGCGATACGTCCCGAGCCGGGCGCGGTGCTGCGCGAAGGCGGCGTGATTGCCGACGGCTACGATGCCGAGCTCGACGAGCTTCGCGGCATACAGAACAACTGCGGCGAATTCCTGCTCGCGCTCGAGACACGGGAGCGCAGCCGGACCGGCATATCGAACCTCAAGGTCGAGTACAACCGCGTGCACGGCTTCTACATCGAGGTCACTCGGACGCATGCGGAAAAAGTGCCGGACGACTACCGGCGCCGTCAGACGCTGAAGAACGCGGAGCGTTACATCACGCCCGAGCTGAAAGCGTTCGAGGACAAGGCGCTGTCGGCGCAGGAGCGCGCGCTCGCACGGGAGAAGCTTCTGTTCGACCAGCTGCTGGAGCAGCTCGGTGCATACCTGCCGCGGCTGCAGACGCTCGCCGCCGCGCTGGCAGAGCTCGACGGTCTTGCCGCGTACGCCGAGCGTGCGCTCACGCTCAACTGGGTCCAGCCCGAGCTCGTCGACGAGCCGATGATCGAGATCGACGGTGGGCGCCACCCGGTAGTCGAGTCGCAAGTCGGGCAGTTCGTCGCGAATGACGTCAAGGTGGGGCCGACGCGTCTCATGCTGCTCATCACCGGGCCGAACATGGGCGGCAAATCGACCTACATGCGACAGGTGGCGCTGATTGCGCTGCTCGCCCATTGCGGCTCGTTCGTGCCGGCGCAACGTGCGCGACTCGGCATACTCGACCAGATCTACACGCGCATAGGCGCCGCGGACGATCTCGCTGGCGGACGCTCGACGTTCATGGTGGAGATGACCGAGGCCGCGTACATTCTGCATCACGCGACGCCGGCGAGCCTCGTGCTCATGGACGAGATCGGGCGGGGCACCTCGACCTTCGACGGTCTCGCGCTCGCATGGGCCATCGCGCGCCATCTGCTGTCGCGCAATCGCTGCATGACGCTGTTCGCCACGCACTACTTCGAGCTCACAGCCCTCGCTGCGGAACTGCCTCACGTCGCGAACGTGCACCTCGATGCGGTGGAGCACAGGGAAAAGATAGTGTTCCTGCACAGCGTGGCCGAAGGGCCGGCCAACCAGAGCTACGGCCTGCAGGTCGCGCGTCTTGCCGGCGTGCCGGACGGCGTCGTTCGTGAAGCGCGCCGTCATCTCGTCGAGCTGGAAGAGCACGGCATCGCGCAGCATCCGCAGCGCGATCTCTTCGCATCGGCCCCGCCCGAGCCGCAACCGGCCCAAGACCATCCCGTCGTGACGGCGCTGCGCGGGATCGATCCCGACTCGATGAGTCCGCGCGATGCGCTGGAGATGCTCTACCGACTTCGCGGGCTGACGTCATGATGCGCCGGCTCGCGTGCGTGCTTGCCTCGTGCATTGCGTTCCTGCCCGCAATCACGACGGCAGCCGAGCCGTGGACGGACGCCCAGGACGTCGAATACTCTTTCGCCGCGCTCGGGGACACGCCGTACAACACCGACGAGGAACAGCAGTTCATCGCGATGCTCGCGGAAATGAATCGCAGCTCGCTTGCCTTCGTCGTGCACGTGGGCGACTTCAAGAGCGCGAACGCGGTGTGCACCGACGAGCTCTATCTGCAGCGGCGCGACTGGTTCCGTCTCTCGCACCATCCTTTCATTTACGTGCCCGGCGATAACGAATGGACCGACTGCTGGCGGCCGTTCGCCGCCGGACGCGATCCGCTCGAGCGGCTGCAGAAGCTGCGCGAGTTGTTTTTCGATACGGATCAGTCGCTGGGCCAGGGCCGCCTAACGCTCGCGCGGCAGATCGATGCCGCTTCGCCGGCACTACGCTATCCGGAGCACGCGCGCTGGGTGTACGGCCGCGTGCTCTATGCGACGTTCAACCTGCCCGGCGGCGACAACAATCGCACGCGCATGCCGGAGGAAGCCGCTCAGCGCACGCTGGCCGTGCGCGAATGGATGAAGTCGAGCTTCGCGATGGCGCGCGACCTCAAGCTGCCGGGCGTGGTGCTGTTCATGCAGGCGAACCCGTGGCGCCGGAATGGACTGCCGCGTCAGGCATTCGCAGATCTATTGCAGGATCTCGCCGCGGAAGCGCAAAGCTACGCCGGAGAAGTACTGATCGTGCACGGCGACACACATCAGTTCCGATTCGGGCCGGCGCTTGCGGACCCCGTCACGCGACGGCCGGTGAAAAACGTAACGCGGCTGGAAGTCTATGGCAGCCCGGTGGTGAACTGGGTGCGCGTCGAAGTCAACGTGACCGGCAGCAAGGCGAAGTTCACCATTACGCCGGGAAGCCGTTTCGGCGAGCCTTTGCCCTAAGAGTGGTGAGTGGTGAGTGGTGATTACGTTCAAATGACCAATCACTACTTACTCGTCACGATACACCGTATCAGTGATGATGGCCGTGAGGCCCGTGCACGTGCCCGTGCTGCATCTCTTCACCGGTCGCTGCGCGAACGCCGGTCACGGTGCATTCGAAGTTGAGCGTCTGTCCTGCGAGCGGATGATTGCCATCCACCACTACCTTATCTTCGGCAATGTCGGTAACCGTGTATACGAGCGTCTCGCCTGACTCCGACGCATCGCCCTGGAACTGCATGCCGACCGTGAGGTTCGCTGGGAATTTATCGCGCGGCTCGACGTGCACCAGCTGCGCATCGTAATCACCGAAGGCGTCTTCGGGCGTAAGCCTCACACGGCACGTCTCGCCGACGTTCTTGCCTTCCAGCGCCCGCTCGACCAGCGGAAAGATGTTCTGGTAGCCGCCGTGAAGATACTCGATGGGATCGTCGGTCTTCTCGATGATGTTCCCGTCGGCGTCGTACAGGACGTATTTCAGGGCAACTACCGTGTCGCGGTTGACTTGCATCGCGGCATACCTTTCAGAATCTTGAGCATTTCGGCGGCGTGACCGCGCGGGTTGACGCCATACGAAGCGTGGCGCAGGACGCCTTTCTTGTCGATGATGAAGGTGGAGCGCAGGATGCATATCTTGTGCTTGCCTTCGATCTCCCGGTCGTGGAGCACGCCGTAGCGGCGGCACACCTCGCCATCCTCATCGGACAGAAGCTGCACGGAAAGCCCGTGCTTGTCGCGGAACGCGCCGTGCGAGACGCAGTCGTCCATGCTCACGCCGAGCACCACGGCCCCGACGCGGCTGAAATCCTCCTCGAGCTCGCTGAAATCGATCGCCTCCATGGTGCAGCCCGGCGTGTCATCCTTCGGATAGAAATACAGCACGATGTTGCTGCGATCGCGAAAGCTCTCGAGGCTCACCATGTTCATATCCGCGTCCGGCAACTGGAAATCCGGCGCGGCATCTCCGACATTGAGCGCCGACGTCATAGGCGTACGTGCGATGGTGACCGCACTTACAGCAGGCGCGCGCATGTCAGTCATGAGTGTCCGATGTGCGTTACCGATTGCATACCATTGTGTGAAGAATGCGTGCAGCGGTCAAGAACCATTTGCGTGCTCGAAAGCTATAATCGCCACACCGTGAAACGGCGGTGCCAACGCTTACGCGCCGAGCGAGAAACATGCCGCATGCGAAAAAAAATTTCCTCCGCTTGACACCGGCGCAGTTCATGCGCCGCCACTGGCAGAAGAAGCCGCTCCTCGTGCGTGGCGCGCTGCCCGAGTACGCGGATCTCGTCGATCCTTCGGCGTTGCAGCGTCTCGCGCAGCGCGATGACGTCGTATCGAGGCTCGTCATGCGCGTAGGCGAACGCTGGCAGGTACTCCATGGCCCTTTTACTCGCGCCCAATTGCGGCGGTTGCCCGCGCGCGGGTGGTCGCTGCTGGTGCAAGGCGTCGATCACGTCCTTCCGCGCGCCGGCGCGCTGCTGCGCGAATTCGGATTCCTCCCCTACGCGCGACTCGACGACGTGATGGTGAGCTATGCGCCGCCCGGAGGCGGCGTCGGTCCGCACTTCGACAGCTACGATGTGTTCCTGCTGCAGCGTGCAGGGGAGCGCCGCTGGCGGACGAGCGCGCAACGCGATCTCGCGCTCGTGCCCGATGCGCCGCTGCGCATCTTGCAGCGCTTTCGCCCGCAACGCGAGTGGACGGTACGGCCCGGCGATCTGCTCTACCTTCCGCCGCATCACGCGCACGACGGCGTTGCGGTGTCCGACTGCATCACCATCTCGGTCGGCTTTCGCGCGCCCAGCGCCGCCGAGGTCATTGGCCGGTTCCTCGACCATCTGCAGGACACCGTGAGCGCTGAAGGAATTTACGCCGACCCCGAGCTTGAGCCTGCCCGACATCCCGCGAAGATCGGCGACGACATGCTGCGCAAATTTGCCCGCATGCTGGCCGCAATACGCTGGACCGATCGCGACGTCGGCGAGTTTGCCGGCCGGTATCTCACCGAGCCGAAGCAGCATGTGGTGTTCGCAAGGCCTGCGCAACCGATGACGCGAAGCGCGTTCGGACGTGCCGTCTCCCGTCACGGCGTGCGGCTTGCGCTCAATACGGCGATGCTGTTCCACGGCACCGTATTCTTCATCAATGGCGACAGCCATCGCGTATCGGCGACAAGCGCACGGTTGCTGCGCCGCCTCGCGGACCGGCGTCTCCTGCAGCCCCCGCTTACGTGCGATACGGAGTGCCTCGAATTGCTGCACGAATGGTATCGTGCCGGTTATCTGCACCCTGACGCGAACCCCGAAAAGACGCCATGAGCGGCAAGCCGCTGCCCACCGGGCACTACGAACGGTTCGAAAGCTTTCGCGAGTACGAGGACCGTTTCGACGCGCTGATTCCCAAGGCGCTGGCTGTCGTGCGGGTTTTCGAGCGTCGTCTGCCGAGGCGCTGGAATTCCCGCGACCGCTGCCGGCTGTTGCGGGATTTTCTGCGCGGTGACGACACGCGGGAGCTCATGATCGTCATCCACGAAGCAGAGTCGTTGGGACGGGAGTGTCCCCGGTTGCTGGAGCTTGCGCTGGACCACCATCCGCGCGTGAAAATCCGCCAAACCGTGGCGACGGCGAAGCACGTCCATGACCCCTGCATCCTGGTGGATTTCAACCATTACCTGCATCGTTTTCACTATTCGAGCATGCGCGCCGCGCAAGGCTTGGACGATCTCCCGGGTACGCAGCAGCTCATAGACCGCTATGAGCAGCTCTGGGAGGCGACCGTCCCGGTGCGCTGCGGCCCGCCAGCGGGCTTATGACATTGTCAGGGCCGGCAGCATCACGCCGTGAGAACTGCTAAAATACGATGACGACCGGATATTGGGACGAGGCTTGTGCCGCTCCCGCCGGACGTCTTTTTTAGTTCTCAACGTTGATGATCTACTAAAGGAAAAAAAGATGAAACGCTCGCTCCTCATTGCCGCCCTGTTGGCGATCGGCGTCAGCGCCTGCGGTGAAAAACCCGCCCCGGCTCCTGCACCCGCGCCCGCCCCCGCTCCCGCGCCTGCTCCGGCACCCGCCCCGGCACCCGCGCCTGCTCCGGATGCCGCTTCGGCTCCGGCTGCTGCGACGCCTGCCGCTCCGGCACCCGAAGCACCCAAGGAAGAGAAGAAGTAATCTCTATCCTGACGCAAAAAAGCCGGCCTCATGGCCGGCTTTTTTGTTTGCGCTCAAGTCACGCGATTCTCAGCGCACCTCTCTCCACGAGAAGCCGTCGTGCTGTGTTGCGACGGTGATCCATTCCGCGCTGGTGTTCAGCGCCTGCGCCATCGCGTGCCGGGCCAGTTCCGGCGTATTGTTCTGCTGCGAGAGATGCGCAGCCACGAAGTGCTGCAGACGCGTGCAATCGATCGCCGCAATGAGGCGCGCTGCCGCCTGGTTCGCCAGATGCCCGTGCCTGCTCGCGATACGCTGCTTGAGGCTCATCGGATACGGGCCGTTCATCAGCATGTCGGTGTCGTGGTTGCACTCGAGCATGAGGGCATCGAGACCGCTAAGCGTGCGCTCGATGTACGGCGTGGAACAGCCTACATCCGTCAGCACGCCGAGCCGCCGCTGTCCGTCCGACAAGACGTACTGCGCGGGCTCGCGTGCATCGTGTGGCACGGGATAGGGATGGACTTCCAGCTCGCCGACAGTAAACGGCGTGTGGCTGTCGATGAGGTGCGTGGTCGGAAGACGGGCCCGTTCGCCGCCCAGCGCAGCAAGCGTGCCGTACGTGATGTAGACCGGTATGCCGAACTTGCGCGCGAGCGGTCCGACGCCGCCGGCATGATCGTCGTGCTCGTGCGTAACCAGTATGCCGTCGAGCTGCTCGGCCAGAACGCCGAGCCGGCCCAGGCGCGCGACGACATCCTTCAAGCGAAAACCGCAGTCGAGCAGCAGACGCGTGCTGCCGACCTCGACGAGCAACCCGTTGCCTTCGCTGCCGCTGCCTAGAGATGCGAAGCGGATCATCGATGGTGAAGCGTGAAAAACAGGAAGCGAGGAGACAAAACCGACCCGCCGCGAAGCGGCGCGCTTCTACTCCTCACCCCTCACTCCTTTCTCCTCACCATCATTTGAGCTGTTCGTACAGCAGCGTCAATATGCGTCTGCCGGTGTCCGATTTCTCGATCGCACCGTCCTTGTTCAGCACGGTAACGTCGGTGCCGCCGGCGCTTTCCTTGAGCAATATACGATAGCGCTCGTTCTTCTTCGATTCGTCGTTGCCCCAGAATTTGAGCTTCGAGAACCAGCCTCGGTCGTCCTTCTTGTCCGTCTCCGGATCGATGTAGCGGACGAAATAAAGCCCGTTGGAGCGGTCGCGATCCTCGACGGTGAAGCCGACGCGATCGAGCGCGAGGCCGACACGACGCCACGCGCGATCGAATTGTTCGTTCACCGTGAGCGCGCTGCCGCCGTTGGCGCCTTGCGAGAGCTTCGCCTGCGGCTCTTCCTTCGCGGCGGCGATCTGCTGCTTGGCCTGCTCCTGCTGCACCCCGAAGCGCACCATCAGCCGGCGCAGCATCTCTGCCTCGAGCTCGGGATCGGCCGGACGCGGCTGCCAGGCAGTGTTTTCCTTCAGCGCATTGGTGTAGACCTCTTCCATGCCGCGGTGGCTGATGTAGATCTCGGTCGTGCCCGGCTGCGCTCCGGGCTCGAGCCGCGTGCGGAACTTGTCTCGTTCGGAGGTCGAGTACAGCGAATCGAGCAGCTTGCCGAGCGTGCCGCGGATGATGCCGTCGGGGACCTTCGCGCGGTTCTCGTTCCAGTCGGTCTCCATCACGCCCGCTTCAGGCCTTTCGACGTTCACGACGAAACCGACTTCCTGCCAGAAGTCCTTCACGACAGGCCATACCTGGTCCGGCGTTCCCTTGACCACCAGCCAGCGCTGTGTGCCGGCGCGCTCGACGCGCACGTTGTCCTGCGCGGGAAGCACGTTCGCTTCGCCCTGCTGCACCTGGCCTACGCGCTCCTTGCTATAGGCCGAGTACGTCGCGCCGCTCTTCGGATTGATGTCCGGCACGGTGAAGCGCTCGTCGGCGCCGGGACGCGTCAAATCCGGCGGAATTTCGAGCGGCGGCAGCTTGGCGGCCGCGCGGTAATCGATTTTCTTCGTCGGTATTTCTATCGACGAGCACGCGCCCAACGCGAGCGCCAACACGAGGTGCCCCGCGACCCTTGCTGCTTTGTGCATGTCCAGCCTATGTCTCATCATCGTCATGTGACGCGCCGCCGCAGGCTCAAGCCTTGATGCCTGCATGCCGCAATGCGCGGCGCACTTGTTCGTGACAGCCGGCCGAAAGCGGCGTCAGGGGAAGACGTATGCCGCCGCTGATCAGCCCGATCTGCTGCACCGCCCATTTCACCGGTATCGGATTCGCTTCGCAGAAGAGATCGCGATGCAGCGGCAACAGCTGATTGTTGATCTCTCGTGCGCGTTTCACATCGCCTTTCAACGCCGCCGCGCACATCTCGTGCATCAGGCGCGGCGCGACGTTTGCGGTGACCGAGATCACGCCATGACCGCCCAGCAGCATCAGCGGGAGCCCGGTGGCATCGTCGCCGCTGTAGACCGCGAAGTCCGCCGGCTTGCGACGCATGAGATCGGACGCGCGCTCGAGATTCGCGGTCGCATCCTTGATGCCCACGATGTTCGGCACTTCGGCCAGCCGCAGCACGGTATCGTTCTGCATGTCCGCCACCGTCCGTCCCGGCACGTTATACAGTATGTGCGGCAGCTCGACTGCTTCGGCAATTGCGCGAAAGTGGCGATACAGCCCTTCCTGCGTCGGCTTGTTGTAATACGGCACCACCGTGAGGCTCATGTCGGCGCCCGCCTGCTTCGCGTACGCGGCGAGCTCGATCGCCTCCCGCGTCGAGTTGGCGCCGGTTCCCGCGATGACCGGAATGCGCTTGCGCACGTGCTCGACCGCCGTACGGATCAGCAGCCGGTGCTCGTCGAAATCCACCGTGGGCGATTCCCCCGTGGTGCCGACGACGACGATGCCGTCCGTCCCTTCGGCGATGTGCCAGTCCATCAACCGGCGAAATGCATCGAGGTCCAGCTCGCCGTCCTCCTTCATGGGCGTAACGATGGCGACCAGACTTCCGAGCAGCGTTCCCATTGTGATTTGTCCGCGGATGTGAGCCCCTTATCCGGGGCCAGTGGCCTGATTAGTGCGGCATTTTACCGGAATTCGCGTCCCCGGCACGCGAGGCGTGAGCCGCGCACGCCAAATTAGTTTTACGGATGTGGTTTTCGGCTCAGCGGAGCGCGCAAATTCGTTGCACACAGGCCGGGCGCGGCTCGCCGAGCTCCACATCCTCGTACGCGACCACGCGCAGCCGCCCGCGAACGATCTCGAGCAGCTCGCCGGGCTGAAGGAGGAAGGCGGGATTGCGGGGCCTGCCGTAGCGCTCGTTTCCCGCCGCGAACGTCTCGTAGAGCAGCACACCGCCCGGCGCCAGCGCGTCGAGCAGCACGGGAAAGAGCGGCCGATGAAGATAGTTCGCGACCACGATCGCCGCATAGATGCGGCCGGCGTAAGGCCAGGGCCCGTTCTCGATGTCCGAGCAAAGCGGAGCCACGCGGTCGACGCCGGCCAGAGACGCAATCGCCTCGGGATCGCGGTCCACCGCATCCACACGGTGGCCGCGCGCCGCAAACCAGCGCGCATGGCGTCCAGACCCGCATGCGACGTCGAGCACTGCGCCGCAACGCGGCACGATGCACGCCCAGCGGGTAATCCACGCCGACGGTGTCCCGACATCGTGTGTATCTAGCGCTTCCACCATGCCGCGAATTGTACCGCGGACTATCGTGTCGACGGCTTTTTCATCCCGAGCACGTTGAGGTAGGCGTGCCCCGCAGTATTGACGTAACGCTCGCGATACTCGACCGGTGTGTCATCGTATGTGTAGGCGACCCTTTCTATGGCCAGCACTGCCGCCCCGGGCTTGAGCCGCAGCCCACGTGCGACTTCGCCATGCGCATTCGCCGCACGTATCCATTCTTCCAGGCGCGTCACGGTCACGCCATGCAGCCGCTGGTAGAGACCGAAGATGGTCTGATTGCGCGCCCGGAAGTCTTCCTCTTCAAGCTCTGGCATGACGGCACGCGACACCTGTATGCGATCGAGGATCACCGGGACGCCTTGCAGGCTCAGCACGTTCTGTATGCAGAAAACGCGGCCGCCGTCGCGCAGTCCGAGATGGCGCGCTGCCTTGGCGTCGGCGGTGCCCGCCCGGAACGACTTCAGCTCGATCTCGGGAAATTCCTTGTGCCCGCGCGCATCGACGATATTGAAAAATGCTTCGAGCATGTAATCGCGATCGCGATTCGCGACGAACGTGCCGCGCCCGGGGTGACGCACCAGGACCCGCTCGGCGACGAGCTCGGCAATCGCCTTGCGAACCGTGCCCATGCTGACCCCGTAACGGCCGGCGAGCTGGGTTTCACTGGGCAACGGATGACCCTGGCCCCATTCGCCGTCGCGCAAGCTCGCGGTGATGCGGCGCTTCACTTCGCGGTACAGCGGTCCTTGGCCCAACGCCCCGGGTGCGAGCGTCTCATCGCGCAGGGGCAGCACGCCGATTTCGCTCCGCCTTGCCATTATTCATATAGATGAGATAGATTAAGTATCGTATTGTAGCATCGCCTTCGGCAGGAGACTCCGCGGCATGTCGAGCCACGCACGTCAGCTGATGCTGTACCGTCTCAAAGTCCCGCTCACGGAGCCCTACAAGCTCTCGTTCGGGCCGGTACGCTGGTTCGACACCATCCTCGTCGTGGCAATGAACGACGGCGCACTAGGCTGCGGCGAAGCCACCGTTCTCACCGGCTACACCGACGAAACGATAGACGATGCCTGGAGCACCGCGCAGGCGGTCGCCGCGCGCATGATCGACGAGTCCAACGACGCTCGACGAACGCTCGATGCTCTCCGCGCCACGCATCCCTTCACTGCGACGGCTTTCGGCACGGCGCTCGACATGCTGGCCGGTCATCCGATGCTGGACGTCGACCGGCCGACGAGTGTCCCGCTCGTGGGCCTGCTCAATGCCCGTGAGGATGCAGCCATGGCGCACGAGATCGACCGGCTGCTGCGCGCGGGCTATCGGACGCTCAAGCTCAAGGTCGGCTTCGAGATCGGTGCCGATATCGCGTTTGTCCGCACCGCCCAGCGCCTGTGCGGCGGCCGCGCGCGGCTGCGCATCGATGCGAACCAGGCATACACCGTGGAGGAAGCGCGGCGCTTCGTCACGTCCGTGGCGCCGGACGACGTGGAGCTGTTCGAGCAGCCGTGCGCTGCGGGCGACTGGGATGCGCACACGGCGGTCGCACGCGTCTCACAGCTGCCGTTGATGCTGGACGAGTCGATCTACGGTCTTGCGGACATCGAGCGAGCGGCGGAGCTCGAGGCAGGGGCCTACATCAAGCTCAAGCTGATGAAGCTTGGCGGCATCGACGCGCTCGCATCGGCACTCGCCCGCATTCGTGCGCTCGGCATGCAGCCTGTGCTCGGCAACGGCGTCGCGTGCGATATCGGTTGCTGGATGGAAGCGTGCGTCGCTGCGCGGCTGATCGACACCGCCGGCGAGATGAACGGCTACTTGAAGGCACGCGGCAGCCTGCTGTGCAATCCCCCCGTTTTCCGAGACGGGGCCATACGACTTGCGCCCGGTTACCGCCCTCGTCTCGACCCCGATGCGCTCGACCGCTATACCGTGGCGCGCTGGAGCAGCAGCCCAGCCGACATCCTGAAAGAGACCCTATGAAAGCCATCGTCGTCACGCAATTCGGCGGACCCGAGCACCTCGCATATATCGACCGCCCGGATCCCATACCGGCCGCCGGCGAAGCGCTGATCAAGCTCGACTATGCGGGCATTAACTTCATCGACGTCTACATGCGCAGCGGCTTTTACGCGAAGTCGCAGACGTATCAGACGCCGCTGCCGATGACGATAGGCATGGAGGGCTGCGGGACGGTGATCGGCGTCGCGTCCGACGTGCGCGACGTCGCCGTCGGCGACCGCGTGGCCTACTGTATCGTGCGCGGCAGCTATGCGCAGTATGCGAGCGTACCGGCGTGGCGGCTCGTCAAGGTGCCCCGGGACGTTCCGGATCCGGTCGCCACGGCGCTGATGCTCCAGGGCCTCACCGCACACTACCTCAGCCACTCGGCTTACGCGCTCGGCCCGGGCAACATCTGCCTCATACACGCCGGTGCAGGCGGTGTGGGGCAGCTCCTCATACAGCTCGCCAAGCTGCGCGGCGCCACCGTGATCGCCACCGTAGGCAGCGAAGACAAGGCTGCCATCGCGCGCGACCGCGGCGCCGATCATGTGATTCTTTATCGCGAGACCGACTTTCGCGAAGCAGTCATGAAGCTCACCGACCGCCGCGGCGTGGACGTGGTGTACGACGCAGTGGGCAAGGACACGATACACGGCAGCATACGAAGCCTGCGCAAGCGCGGCCTCGTCATCAATTACGGAGGCGCGTCCGGCCTCGTGCAGGCCGTGGAGCCGCTGGAGCTTGCGGAAGCGGGATCGGTCTTCTTCACCCGCCCGCATCTCGCCGATTACATCGCCACGCCGGACGAATTGCGCAGCCGCGCGGATGACTTGTTCGCAGCCTATCGGGCAGGCACCCTGAAAGTCGCTATCGACCGCGAGTTTGCGCTTGCCGACGCGGCTCACGCACATCGATATCTCGAAGGCCGCGGCACGCGCGGCAAGTTGCTGCTGAAAGTGAGCCATCGATGAGCGGCAGCGCGCAGACAGCGACCTCGACCGTGAGCCGGCCCACGCGCACTATCGTGACGGGCGTCGTCGGCTCCGACACGCACATCGTCGGCAACCGCATTCTATCGATGGCCCTCGAAAAAGCCGGCTACAAAGTCATCGCGCTCGGTGCATTGACCCCTGCATCGGATTTCATCAAGGCAGCCGTCGAGACCGACGCGGACGCGATCATGGTGTCGTCGCTGTACGGACAGGGCGAGCTCGATTGCCGCGGCTTTCGCGACCTGTGCATCGAAGCCGGTCTCGACGACATCCTGCTTTACGTCGGCGGCAACCTCGTCGTCGGCAAACAGGATTGGACGTCGGTAGAACGACGCTTCCTCGACATGGGTTTCGACCGCGCAGCGCCGCCGGGTACCCGCATCGAGACGGTACTCGAATGGCTCGAGCAGGACTTCGCAGCTCGAACTCGCGAATTGGACGCATGAACGCACCGCGCGCCGCATTGCTCATCGACTTCGGCAGTACGTACACCAAACTGCGCGCCGTCGATCTCGACGCGCGGCGCCTGCTGGGCACCGGCCAGGGCCCGTCCACCGTGACGACCGATATCACACGCGGTCTCTACGCTGCGCTGGGGGATCTCGAGGCGCGTCTCAGCGGCCTGCCGCGTTTCCGTTATCGTCTCGCTTCGAGCAGCGCCGCCGGCGGGCTCCGCATGGTGACCGTCGGCCTCGTGCGCGAGCTCACCGCGGAAGCCGCGCGACGGGCGGCATTGGGCGCGGGCGCGAAGCTGGTCGGCACGTTCGCGTACCGTCTGACGACGACCGATGTGCAGCGCATCGCCGAGCTTCGCCCGGACATCCTGCTGCTTGCCGGCGGCACCGATGGCGGCAACAGTGCCGTGATACTGGACAACGCGCGCATGCTGGGCCGCAGCGTGGTGGACTGTCCTATCGTCTATGCAGGCAATCGTGCCGCCGCAGACGAAGCGCGCACGCTGCTCGCGACCAAGCAGGTCATCGTGACAGAGAATGTCATGCCCGAATTCAATGCGCTCAACATCGAACCGGCGCGCGCCGCGATACGAAAGGTGTTCATCGATCGCATCGTGCACGCCAAAGGGATAGATCGCGCGCGATGCGAAGTGGACGCGGTGCTCATGCCCACCCCTGTCGCCGTGATGGAAGGCGCGCGCTTGCTCGCCGATGGTCACGGTGCGATGCCAGGGCTGGGGGAATTGCTGGTCGTCGATCCGGGCGGCGCAACGACCGATGTCCATTCGGTCGCTGTCGGCACACCGCGCGACGGGGCTGTGTCGCATGGATTGCCGGAGCCGCGCGTCAAGCGCACCGTCGAAGGCGATCTCGGCATGCGGCACAACGTATCCACCATCGCGGACGCCGCGGGCATCGAGAAGCTCGCAGCACGAGCCGCCACGACGCCGGATCGCCTGCTCGCGATACTCGACGGCATCGCACGCGACGTCGAGCGGCTGCCGCAATCGGCGGACGAGGCGGCGGTAGACCGCGCGCTCGCCTTTAGCGCAGTCGACATCGCCGTGACGCGCCATTGCGGAACCGTGGAGACCGTCTACACGCCTACCGGTCCGGTCACGGTCCAGCACGGCAAGGACCTGACCGGTATCGCAACGGTCATCGGGACCGGCGGGGTGATCGCCGCTGCGCGCGATCCGGCATCGATCCTGCGCGCGGCGATGGCCGATCCCGCGCGCCCTTTCGCGCTCAAGCCGCGCTCGCCGCGGCTGCTGCTCGACCGCCATTATCTGCTGTATGCCTGCGGGCTCCTTGCGACCGTCGAGCCGGAGGTGGCGCTCGATGTCGCTCTCGCGCATCTCAAACCGCTCACCGAGGAATATGCCGATGAACGCGCCCGATCCGCCTGACGATCTGCGCATGGCGCTTTCCGAAGCGCGCATCCCGGAAGACGTGTTCGAGGCCATGCGACGCGAAAACCTCGCCCGCTGGCCCACGGGTGCCGACGTGCACATCGAGGCGGCCGTAGAGCGTCAGCTCGCGCTGCCCCGGCACAAGCAGCTCGCGTGGGTGATGCGCGAAGCGGAACGTCAGGGCCGCTGCCTCACCCAGCCGCGCGGGGGATTCGGCACGTTCGAGCTCCATCGCGAGCTGATGGTGACGCTCGATCGCGACGGCATGGCCGACGTCGTGCCGACGACCACCGACAGCTACACGCGCAACGAGCAATGGCAGCTCGCGCAGCAGGGCATCGAGGAATCGAAGAAGGCCGGCCGGTCGATGCTGAACGGATATCCGATGGTGAACTACGGCGTGGGCTACGCGCGTCAGCTCGTCGACGCCGTGGACAAGCCGACCATCATGCTGACCGGCACCGCGATGCCCAAGCTCACCGGCGAGATCGGCTACGCCGCGGGCTACTCCGGCTATCTCGGCTCCGGCATCGCTTACACGACGTCGTACACCAAAGCGCTCTCGATCGAGGACGGCATCAGGAATTACCAGTACCTCGACCGGCTCGCCTCGCTCTACCAAGACAAAGGCGTGGAGCTGCATCGCCGGCAGCCGGGCTTTCTCACCGGCACCAACGTTCCGCCGTCGATTGCAATCATCGTCGCGGTGCTCGATTGCCTCCTCGCCGCGGCACAGGGGGTGAAGAATTACGGTCTGGAAATGGGTGAAACGCTGCATCTGATACAGGATGCCGCCGCGGTCGCCGCATGCCGCTCGCTGTGCCAAGAATATCTCGCCAGGAAAGGCCACACCGACGTCTACACGCCGATCACGCTGCTGCACTGGATGGGCGCCTGGCCGCACGACGAAGCGCAAAGCGCGGCACTCGTCGTCTATGGCGGCACGCTCGCAGCCGTCGCTCGTGCGAACAGCGTGACGACCAAGAGCACGCATGAAGCTTTCGGCATTCCGACGCCGCAGGCGAACGCCGATGCGCTGCGGATGACGCGCATGGCGATCTATCTCGCGCGGCACATCAGGCTCGAAGGCTTGCGCGAGTACGAGGAAGAGAAGGCGCTGATAGAGCGCGAAGTCCGGCCGGTCGTCGACAAGACGCTCGAACTGGGGGACGGCGATGTGGCGCTCGGCACCGTGCGCGCGTTCGAGGCCGGCGTGCTGGACATCCCGTGGTCGCCGAACCGGCACTGCAAAAGCCGTATCATGCCGGCGCGCGATGCCGACGGGTATCTGCGCATCCTGGATCCCGGCCTCATGCCTTTCCCGAAGGACGTGATGCAGATCCACGAGGAGAAGCTGCGCCGCCGTGCCCTGCGTGAGGGCTTGCCGTACGGGCACGAGCTTGCCGTCGCGAGCGTTTATGAAATGTCGGAGCCGCTCTCCAGGCTGATGAGCGATCAATGGGCAAAATGAGCTGCCGAATGGGACCACCGGGGACGAATGCTTGGCGTAGGAACGGACTCGGGTAAACTGTCGGGGCTGCATCGATAAGCGCCGGACACAGGCGCACGATGCAAGCAGAACTATCACCAAAGGAGGTGTCATGTCGTTCGATGCATACGCTAAACGGGCGCTGCACGCGCTCGCGGCTGCGCTGCTCGTCTCAGCCTGCAGCAGCGCACTGGCTCAGGAGAAATATCCGTCGCGCCCGATCGAATTCATCGTGCCATGGGGTCCGGGCGGCGGCGCAGATCAGGTCGCGCGCAAGGCCGGCAAGCGGATGGAAGAGGATCTCAAGGTGTCCTTCCCGGTCGTCAACGTGCCGGGCGCAACCGGCAACACGGGCATGACGAAGCTCTTGTCCGGTCCGTCGGACGGCTACGCAATCTCCATCATGACCTGGGACACCTACGCGCTGCTCGCCACCACCGGCACGCGCTGGAGCCTGAAGGACATCATTCCCGTCGCGCTGATGATCAAGCAGCCGTCCGGATTCATGACCGCGGCGAATGGGAAGCTGAAGACGTGGGCCGACGTCGAGAAGGAAGCGAAGACGCGGCCGCTGAAGGTCGCAGTCACCGGATTCGGCAGTCCCGACGATATCACGGTGAACTACTTCGCCAGCCGCGGATTGAAGCTCGTCTCCGTGCCGTTCGCGAATCCCGGCGAGCGCTACACGGCGGTGCTCGGCGGCCACGCCGATCTGCTGTACGAGCAGCTCGGTGACGTGCGCAGCTTCATCGACAGCAAGCAGATCGTGCCGGTCATCGTCTTCGCCGAATCGCGTTTCCCGGTCTTTCCCAATGTGCCCGCGTCGAAGGAGCTGGGTTACGACATCACGCTGCCGCAGCGTCGTGCGGTCATCATGAAGGCCGGCACCGACCCCGCGCGCGTCAAAGTGATCTCCGATGCGCTGGGCAAGGTGGCTGCGAGCGCGGACTACAAGGCGTACCTCAAGGAGCAATACGCCACCGACGACAGCTACTTCAGCGCCAAGGACGCCGCGAAGATTATGGAAGACGATCTCGCGCAGATGAAGCGCATCGCCGCTACGGCCAAGGCTCACAAGTAGCACCATCGGCGGCGCGCCGGTTGTCGGCCCGCGCGCCGCCTGTCGCTCCACGGCAGGGGGTATTCATGCGGCTCCGTATGCACGGAATATTGCCGTACGTGATCGTGCTCGCGATCTGCGGCTATCTTTTCCACCTTGCGGTCGGCATACAGTACAACGGACCGCCCGGGCGCATAGGGCCGGACTTCTGGCCCAAGGCGATACTGCTGCTCGCGATCGCGACGTGCGGCTACGAGATCGTGCGCCGTCTCATCGTGTCCGAAGCTCGCAGCACAGCGGCGCAAGCGGCATCCGCCGAGGAGGGCGGCGCGCCGCCCGCGGCGTATCCCGGTCTGCTGCTCGGCGGCATCGCGCTCACCGTCGCATATCTGCTGACGATCGAGCGCGTCGGCTTTTTCCTTTGCACCTTTCTCTATCTGGCGGGATTCATGTTCATCGGGCGCTATCGGCGCGTCGGCGTCGTATTCCTGACGAGCTTCATGGGCGCCCTCCTCTTCATGTTCGTCTTCATGAAAGTGGTGTACGTCTCGCTGCCTATAGGCCAGGAGCCTTTCAGGCAGGTGTCTTTGCTGCTCATGACTCTCATGAACATACGTTAGAGGAACGCCCGTGCCTGAAATCCTTCAACAGCTGGCAGCGGGTTTCGTCGTCGTATTCGAGCCGGTCAACGTGCTCGCGCTTTTCGTCGGACTCGTCGCCGGCATGCTGGTGGCGGTGCTGCCGGGGCTCACGCTCGTCATGGGTGTCGTGCTGGCGCTGCCGTTCACTTACGGGATGTCGATCGCGCCTTCCATTATCCTGCTCACGGCGATGTACATCTCGGGCACGTACGGCGGCGCGTTCACCGCGATACTGTTCCGCATACCGGGCGAGCCGCTCGACGTGCCGCTGCTGTGGGACGGCTATGCCATGGCTCATCGCGGACAGCCGGCGAAAGCACTGGGCTGGACGCTATTCGCCGCGCTCACCGGCGGCATCGTGTCGACGCTCGCCGCAACGGCAATGGCGCACCCGTTCGCGCATTTCGCGCTCAAGTTCGATTCGCCCGAATACTTCGCAATCATACTGTTCGGCCTCACCAGCGTGGTCGCGCTGGGCGGCGGGTCGATGGTGAACGCGCTGATCAGCCTGTTCCTCGGATTGCTCATCGCCTGCGTGGGCGTGGACGGCATGTATGGCGCCGAGCGCTTCACCTTCAACGTGCCGATGCTGGCAGACGGCGTCGAGTACCTGACTGTGATGGTCGGCGCGTACGGCCTGGGTGAAGTGCTGGTGCGCCTCGAGCAAGGCTTCAAGACCGAGCCGCTGCAGGGCGGGGATACGCGGGTGAGCACCAAGTTTCCGACGATGCGCGAGGTATGGAACATCCGGCCCACGCTGGCGCGCAGTTCGGTGCTGGGCATCATCCTCGGCATCATTCCCGGGGCAGGCGCCACCATCGCCTCGTTCGTGGCGTACGGCACCGAAGCGCAATACTGCGCGCGCCGGCGGGAATTGGGCAGCGGCGTTCCGGAGGGCATCGTGGCGCCGCAGACGGCCTCGACCGCCACTGTGGCGGGGCATATGGTGCCGCTGCTCACGCTCGGCATCCCGGGAAGCGGCGCGACCGCCGTGATCCTCGGCGCATTCCTGCTGCACGGCATGCAGCCGGGGCCCCAGGTGTTCATCAACAACTCGACGCTCGTGTACGCGATCTTCGCTTCGCTGCTGCTCGGCGTGGTCGGGATGTGCCTGATCGGCTACTTCGCGATCAAGCTGCTCATCAAGGTGCTTTATCTCCCCGAAGCGGTGACTTCGGCATTCGTCGTGCTGTTCTGCTTCATCGGCGCGTTCTCCGCGCGCAACAACATCACCGACCTGTGGATGATCGTCATTTTCGGTGTGGTGGGCTATCTCTTCGAGCGCTTTCGCTTCCCGATCGCGCCCATGGTGTTGGGCTGCATACTGGGCGCGCCCGCCGAGAGCGCATTCATGACCAGCATGATCAGCTACGACAACGACTGGAGCGTGTTCCTCACCCGGCCGATCAGCGGCGTGATCATGGTGTTCGTCGTGCTCGCGCTGCTCTTCCCGCTGCTGCGCCATCTGCGCGAGCGGCGGCGCGAACACGCTGCCGGCGTCGTATAAACGACAACGGCCGCGCAAGCGGCCGTTTCGCCGGTGCCGCGCGTCGCCTTACGTGACGCGGAAATTCTTGAACTGCCACGGGTCGGTTGCGTCGATATCCTCGGCGAACGGGTGACCGCGCGACTGCAGCGGCGACCAGTCGGAATAGACGCCGACCTGCTTTCCGAGGTACGGGCTCGCGAGCTCGAGCACGCGCTGGAAATCCACATCGTCCGGATCCAGTATGCCTTCGTTCGGATTCTCCATCGCCCACACCACGCCGCCCATCACGCCGGCCGCCACCTGCAGGCTGGTCGCGTTGTTGAACGGTGCGAGCTTCCGCGCTTCGTGTATCGACAGCTGCGAGCCGTACCAGTAGGCGCCTCTCGCATGTCCCATGAGCAGCGCGCCGAGCTCGTCGATGCCGTCGTAGATTTCGTCCATCAGAATGCGCTTCTTCTCCGGCAACGCCCAGTTCTTGCCGCTGAACTCGTGGAGCGACAGCACGGTGCTGTCGCAAGGATGGTAGGCGTAGTGACAGGTGGGACGGTACGCGACCTTGTCGCCACGGCGCACGGTGTAATAGTCGGAGATCGAAATTGCTTCCGCATGGGTGATGAGGAAGCCGTGATACGAGCCTTCCATCGGCGTCCACGACCTCACGCGCACCGACGCGCCCGGACGCGTCAGATAGATCGCCGCGTCGCACCCGTACTCGTGGCGCTTGCCGTCATGCGGAAAATGACGCTCGTGCGAGCCCCAGCCCAACTCGCAGGGTTGCGAGCCTTCGCCGACGAAACCGTCCACCGACCAGGTGTTCACGAACTCGAAGCGGCGCTTGCCTGGGTTCGCCACCTGGCTGTCGCGCTCGGCGCAGTGGATCACTTTCACGCCGAGCTGCATCGCGAGCGCAGCCCATTCCGCCTTGCTCGTCGGGATGCGATCCTTGCCGAGGATATCGCGCTGGAGATTGACGAGCCCCTGCTTCACCCAATGGGAGATCAATCCCGGATTGGCGCCATGCGTCTGCATGATCGTGGGGCCGCCGTTCGGGTACTTGTCGCGCAGGGCGAGTACCGACTCGCGCAGGCCGTAATTAGAGCGGCGGGAGGGCGTGACGCTCTGATCCGTATAGCCGCCGAGCCACGGCTCTATGCAGGTGTCGAGGTACAGCGCGCCCTTCGCGTAGCAGTATTCGATGAGCGCTACGCTGGAGACATCGACGGAAAGATTGAGCAGGAAATCGCCCTTGCCGACGAGCGGATCGAGGATCGCCTTGTAATTGTCCGGCGTGAGCGGCTTGACGACAAAGCTTATGCCGTAATGCTCGGCCTCCTGCTTGCCGCGCTCGTCGCCGGTGACGATATAGATCCGGTCCTTCGGCATGTCGATATGGCGCAGCAGCAACGGGAGCGTGCCCTGCCCGACAGAACCGAAGCCGACAAAGACCAGTCTGCCCTGAAATTTGACGTGCTTGTGGTCTTCCATCTCATAAACTGCCTATACGCCGGTGCGAGGTTGCGGAGTTTACCATCTTCGGCGCGGAAATCCGCATACGCGCGAAAACCGTCGCCGCATCCCGGGATGCGCAGCGTCGAACGATGCCGCGGTCAACGACGCCAGCGGCGATGCGAGTGGCGCGGATACGAGTAGCCGAACGAGAAGCCGAAGCTCGGCCCATAGTAAGGGGCGCCCCAGCCGTAGTACGGATACACGTACGGCATGAGCGGCGGTGCCGGGACGACTCTCGGCGGAGAAGGTATCGGCGTGGGCGGCGGAGGCACGTACGGCGCCGGACTCAACGCCATCAGCTCGCGCTCCTCGAGCCGCCAGGTGGTGCCCGGTGGCGGCAGCCCCGGATCGGCGGGCACGCTATCCGGCTTCATCACGACGACTTGCGTCTCGTGCACGGGCTGCGCAGCACAGCCGGCGCATGCAAGCACTACCAGGACGACGTGCGCCCACGGCGAGATCGGTGCGCGGAACAAGCGTCCCGAGACGGCCGGCGCGAGGCGCGAGGTCAAACGCGGTATCATTACGCAATACTACGCCGGGCGGCGGGCGGTTGCGAGCC
>JBLNBW010000154.1:0-9535 GCA_050260255.1 Rhodospirillaceae bacterium
AGGCGGGCCTCGAGCGCGATTATCGCAAGTACCTCCAGGACCACTACGGCATCGCGTTCAACCGGTTGTACGTGCTCACCAACATGCCGATCCAGCGTTTCGGCAGCATGCTGGTTTCCAAGGGGCAGTTCACGCACTACATGGACGTGCTGAAGAATGCTTATCGTCCCGAGAACCTGAGCGACGTGATGTGCCGCACGCTGGTGTCCATAGATTGGCGCGGTTACGTGTACGACTGCGACTTCAACCAGATGCTCGGTCTGCCGCTCGGCTACAAGGGCAGACCGCGCACGCACGTGCGCGATCTCATGAGCGTGGACCTCGCCGGCAATCCTATCGTCGTGAAGGATCACTGCTACGGCTGCACCGCCGGCCAGGGCTCGAGCTGCAGCGGCGCACTGACGGACGAAAAACCGTGATTGGTGAATCGTGATTGGTGATTGGATACGCGTGCTTCGCGCGCCCGGGTCTCAGTACTCACCATCCACTATTCACGCCCCGCTGCCATGCTAGAACCGGCCTTCGCCCTCTACTTCTGGGGTTTTCTGCTCGTGTACGGCGGTCTCATGTACGCCATCACGCCGCGCGCGCGCACCGTCACCGCCTTCTTTCGCGGAACGGACGACGCCGGCCGCCCGGCGAGCGGCTGGGCGCTCACGTGCAGCATCTTCATCAGCTGGATATTCGCGAAGTCGGTCACCAATGCTGCGAACCTTGGCGCCGCGTACGGCGCCGTCGGCGGACTCGCGTACGCTGCGTACTGGCTGTCGATTCCCTTCGCAGGGATCGTCATCTATCGCCTGCGGCGCCGCCATGGTGCGACCGGCCTCGTCTCATTTCTCACCGAGCGCTACGGCAAGGCGGCTGCTGCGGCATTTGCCGTCGCCATCCTGATCCGCCTGTACAACGAGGTGTGGAGCAACACCGCGGTCGTCGGGGCCTATTACGGCAAACCCGGCACGGGTGCCTTCATAGTCGCTGCGTTGCTCTTCACCGCCGCATCGCTGTGCTACAGCTTGAAGGGAGGCCTGCGCAGCTCCATCGTTACCGATATCATCCAGTCGGTGCTGTTCGTCGGCATCATGTCCGTCGTGCTGGCGCTCGTATTACCGCAGCACGGGACCATGCAGCTCCTTTCCGTGGGCCGGTTCACGCTCGATGCCGGCGTCGACCTGCTGTTCGTTGCGCTGCTGCAGGTCATGTCCTATCCGTTTCACGACCCGGTGCTCACCGACCGTGGTTTCATCACCGAAGAAAAGACGATGCTGCGGGCGATGGTGTGGTCGGGCGTGCTGGGCTTCGTGTGCATCTTCATGTTCAGCCTGGTCGGCGTGCACGCGAAGCTCGAAGGCCTGCCGTCCGGCGACAACATGCCGGGTGAAGTGGCGCGCGCCTTTGGCGCGGTGCCTTATCTGCTCATGACGCTCGTGATGATACTTGCGGCGGGCTCTACGCTGGATTCGACCTTTGCGTCCGTATCCAAGTCGATAGGGGTGGAGTTGCCCGCGCTCGCGGGACGGGCGACGGGCGGCCGGGCCGTGAAAATAGGCATGTGGACGATGATCGCCTTCGCGGTCTTCGGCAATTTGCCGATGATCGCGGGGACGGACATCCTGAAGGCGACTACCGTCAGCGGCACGATGGTGATGGGTCTGGCACCGGTGTTTCTGTTCGCCGGCCTTACGCGCTACTCGCCGTGGAGCTTTCATCTCGCATTCTGGCCGGGGGTGGTGCTCGGCATTGCGCTCGCCGCAGGCGCCATACCGGCCTCGTGGGCCATCGGCAGCGGCAAGTATGCTGTGCTGCTCGGCGCGAACCTCTACGGTCTCATGATCTGCTGCGCCGGCTTTCTACTGCCGATCGCATGGCGTCGGCTGCGATGAGTCGACCCGGCCGAGCATGTCCCCTGCACTATCGCTACACGCCTGAAGCGGTCGCTGCGTCGCGTGCGGTCGAATGCGAGACGCTGTATGTGATCGGCGGCTTGTACGGCAACGAGCACGCGCTCGCCGAGATACTCGACATGGCGTCGAAAGAGCCGGGCGGTGCGACGCTGTTCTTCAACGGCGACCATAACTGGTTCAACACCGATCGCGAGAGCTTTCGGCGGGTGAACGAAACGGTGCTCGAGTACCACGCCTTGCGAGGCAACGTCGAGACGGAGCTCTCGAGCGACGATGACGCTGCCGGGTGCGGCTGCGGTTATCCGGAGTGGGTCGGCGACGCGGAAGTGGCGCGCTCCAATGCCATCATGGCATTGCTGAAGACAACGGCGCGCGCTCATCCGGACCTGCGCGAGGCGCTTGCACGCTTGCCGATGTACGGCGGCGCCGTGATCGATGGCGTGCGGGTCGGCATCGTGCACGGCGATGCGGAGTCGCTCGCCGGATGGGCCTACGCACAGGAGAAGCTTGCGGACGAAGGGCACAGGGAGCGCATCGCGCGCCATTTCGAGCGCGCGCAGGTCCGCGTTCTGGCAAGCAGCCATACCTGTCTTCCCGTTGCAGACTGCTTCCACACGCGTGCCGGGCCAGGCGTGCTCATCAACAACGGCGCGGCCGGCATGCCCAATTTCCGCGGCACGCGTTACGGCGTCATGACGCGCATTGCGCTCACGCCGGCGCGAGATACCTTGTATGGAACGCGCCTGGGCCGCCTCTATGTAGATGCGGTGCCGGTCCGTTATCGGCATGACGCCTGGCTGCGTGCTTTTCTCGCGAGCTGGCCTGCCGGCACCCCGGGCTACGACTCGTACCACGAGCGGATCACCGCAGGCCCGCGCTACGAGCTCGATGCCGCCGCGCGCTGGCATCGCACGCCCTCGCCGTTGAGCTGAGCGCGCGTGGAGCCGACATGAACAAGAAGAAGCTCATCCTCGTCGTCGTCCTTGTCGCACTCATCGGCGCGTACTTCGCGTTCGACCTGGGCCGCTATTTCACGCTCGAGTACCTCAAGTCGCAGCAGGCGGCGATCGATAGTTACGTCGCCGCGCGGCCGGTCGCCGCCGCGCTGATCTATTTCGTCATCTACGTCGCGGTCACGGGTCTGTCGCTGCCGGGGGCGGCGATCATGACGCTCGCCGGAGGCGCCATCTTCGGACTCGTGTGGGGCACGATCATCGTGTCCTTCGCTTCGACGATAGGCGCGACGCTGGCGTTTCTTGCATCGCGCTACCTCTTTCGTGACGCGATACAAAAGCGGTACGGCGACCGCCTGCATGCCTTCGATGCCGGCGTGGCGCGCGACGGTGCGTTCTACCTTTTCACGCTGCGCCTCGTCCCTGCGTTCCCGTTCTTCCTCATCAATCTGCTGATGGGCCTCACCGCCATCCGTACATGGACTTTCTACTGGGTGAGCCAGGTCGGCATGCTGGCCGGCACGCTCGTCTACGTGAACGCCGGCACGCAACTCGCGCGCATCGACTCGCTGCGCGGCATCCTCTCGCCGCAGCTCATCGGATCGTTCGTCCTGCTCGGCGTGTTTCCGCTCATCGCGAAGCGCGTGGTGGAGGGGGCGCGGGCGCGCAAGGCGCTGCGGCGGTGGGCGAGACCCCGACGCTACGACCGCAACGTCGTCGTGATCGGCGCAGGCTCGGCCGGGCTCGTCGCCGCCTACATTGCCGCAGCCGTAAAGGCCCGGGTAACGCTCGTCGAGAAGCATCGCATGGGTGGCGATTGCCTCAACACCGGGTGCGTGCCGTCGAAGGCCTTGATACGGTCGGCGCGATTCCTGCGCAGTCTCGCTCGGGCGCAGTCGCTCGGTATGCGGTCCGCGAGCGCTGACTGGTCGTTCGCCGACGTGATGGCGCGCGTGCAGCGCGTCGTGCAGACGGTAGAGCCGCACGATTCTGTGGCGCGCTACGAGGCGCTCGGTGTGGAATGCATTTCGGGCACGGCGAGGATCGTCACGCCGTACAGTGTGGAGATCGATACCGCGGAAGGCCGCCGCACACTCACCACGCGCAACATCATCATCGCGGCGGGCGCACGTCCTTCGATCCCCGGCATCCCGGGCATCGAATCCATGGGCGTGCTCACCTCCGACACGATCTGGGGGTTGCGCGAGTTGCCGGAGCGGCTCGTCGTGCTCGGGGGCGGCCCCATCGGATGCGAGCTCGCGCAAGCTTTCGCCCGCTTCGGCGCCCGGGTCACGCAAGTCGAGATGCTGCCGCGCCTGCTGATCCGGGAAGATCCCGAAATCTCCGATCGCGTCCTGTCGCAGTTTCGTGACGAAGGCATAGACGTCCGGCTCGGCCACAAGGCGCTGCGGTTCACGGTGGAGGCGGGCGAGAAGGTGCTCTACTGCGATGCCGCCGGTCAGGAAGTACGTATCGCCTTCGATGAGGTTCTGTGCGCGGTGGGCCGCGTCGCCGACACCGAGAGCTACGGTCTCGAAACGCTCGGCATGCCGACGACGAAAGCGCGTACGGTCGAAGTCAACGAGTACATGCAGACGCTGTATCCCAACATCTATGCGTGCGGCGACGTCGCCGGCCCGTACCAGTTCACCCATACCGCCTCGCATACGGCGTGGTACGCGACCGTGAATGCGCTCTTCGGCAGCTTGCGCCGCTTCCGTGCCGATTTTTCCGTGATTCCCTGGTGCACCTTCACCGAGCCCGAAGTGGCGCGGGTGGGCGTTAACGAAACCGAAGCGAAGGACAAGGGCATTGCCTATGAAGTGACGACGTACGATCTTGCCGATCTCGACCGCGCGATTGCCGACGAGCACGCACGAGGCGTGGTCAAGGTGCTCACGGCGCCCGGCAAGGATCGCGTGCTCGGTGCGACCATCGTCGGCGAACGCGCCGGCGATCTGATTGCCGAATTCGTGCTCGCGATGCGGCACGGCCTCGGACTTAACAAGATACTGGGCACCATACACGTCTATCCGACCTACGCGGAAGCGGCGAAATATGCTGCGGGCAATTGGAAGCGCGCGCACGTCTCGCCGCGCATCATGCGGTGGCTGGAGCGCTATCACCGCTACCTGCGCAAAGACTGATCGCCTTTCAGCTTCCCCATGCGGTCTGTCGCCTGCCGCAAACGGGACTATACTGATGCATACGGCAATGCAGAGAAGGAGCGCGAATGTACAGTCATATCCTGGTGCCGGTCGACGGCAGCCCGACTTCCCAGCGCGGCTTGAGCGAGGCGGCGCGTCTTGCGAAAGTGTTGAATGCCACGATCCGGCTGGTGCACGTGGTGGATGAAACGGCGCTCACGATGAATCCCGAGGCCGCAACGGCCACCGCTCCGCTGCTCGAGCAGTTCACCGAAGCGGGCAAGCAGGTGTTGCAGGATGCGGTCGCGGCCGCGCAGCGCGAAGGCGTGCAGGTCGATACGGCGATGCAAGAAAATCTCGCCGGACGCGTGGCCGATCGCATACTCGACGAAGCGGCGCGCTGGCCGGCCGATCTCATCGTCATGGGCACGCACGGCAGACGCGGCATACGGCACGCGGTACTCGGCAGCGACGCGGAAGCCGTAGTGCGCTCGGCGAAGGTGCCGGTGCTGCTAGTGCGCTCGCCCGAAGGAGCTTAGTTGGAGAATCGTGTAAGGCTGTAAAGCCTCACTACAAAGGACGCAAAGGACGATAAGGAAAGCTTTAACGCGAAGGATACAAAGGACGCGAAGGATCTAAAGTAAGAACTCGCTAACAGATGCAGCTTGAATGAGTGTCGAGGCGCGAAGGAACTGATTGGTTTTTACTTCGATACCTTTGCTTCCTTTGTGTCCTTTGCGGTGAAGCTTTACCTCGCGTCCTTCGTTCCTTCGCGGTGAAGCCGTACCTAACAACTGGGCCAACAAAAGAGGAGGAGAGGAATGCAAAAGTTGGCATGGGTATCGGGCGTGTGTGCGCTGTTGCTGCACGCTGCGATTGCGGACGCGCAGGACTATCCGACGCGACCCGTGAGGGTGATCGTCGGCTTCGGCGCCGGCGGCCCTGACAGCGTCACGCGCGTGGTCGCGCAGCAGCTGGCAATGCAGACCGGACAATCGTTCGTCGTCGACAACCGGCCGGGGGCCAACGGCATCATCGGTGCGGACCTCGTCGCCAAGGCTGTGCCCGACGGCTACACCCTGCTCGTGACCTCGGCGTCCTTCGCCGTCAATCCGTACGTGCAGGAAAAGCTGCCGTACGACGTGCACCGCGATTTCACGCCGATCACGAATCTCGCATCGGGCGGCGGCTACGTGCTCGCCGTGAATCCGTCGGTGCCCGCGAAGAACGTGCAGGAGTTGATCGCGCTCGACCGCAAGGGTACGAAGCTCTCGTTCGGTTCCGCAGGCGTCGGCAATACGCTGCATCTCGCCGGAGCGCTCTTCAACGCACGCGCGGGAACGCACATGGTCCACGTGCCTTACAAAGGCGCCGGCCCTGCAGTTGCCGCGCTGCTCGCGGGCGAGATACAGGCCATGTTCGTCACGCCGCCCGCTTCGCTCGGCCACATCCAGGCGGGCAAGCTGCGTGCGCTGGCGTACACCGGCGCCGCACGTGCGAAGTACCTGCCGAACGTGCCGACCATGGCCGAGTCGGGCCTGCCGACGATGCAGCTCGACGCGATGAGCTGGTACGGGATGTTTGCGCCGGCGCGCATATCGAAGGCGCTGGTCGAGCGGCTCTATGGCGAGACGAAGACGGCGTTGTCGAACCCGCAGGTGCGGGAGCGGCTGGAGACGCTGCAGGTCGAGCCGGTGGGCGACACGCCGGCGCAGTTCAAGGCGTTCGTCGACGAGCAGCTCAAGCGCTTCGAGGAAATGGTGAAGCTCGCCGGCGTGACGCCCGAGTGAGGCGACAGACAAGAGACGGGAGGCGCCACCAGCCGCCCGTCGCGAATCAGGAAACGGAAAAGCGATGGAGAACGTATGAACGGTAAAGTAAGGCGCGTAGTCACGGGGCATGATGAGGACGGGAAGGCGATCGTCATCTCCGACGGCGACGCGCCGTCGGTGCGCACGAATCCGTTGCGCCCGGGTCACGTGTCCACGGACATCTGGAAAACCGATTCCGCGCCGGTCGTCATTCGCGCAAACCCGGAGGACCCCACGACGGGCCCCCGCCAGATCCATCCGCCCAAGCGCGGTACGATCATCCGCATCGCTGAGCTGCAGCCGGAGCCGCCGGAACTGCGCAACATGACGCCCGAGCAGGCGCGCGAAGTGTTCAAGGCCATGAGCAACGAGAAGGCGTGGAGCGGCAGCCGCCATCCGATGATGCATCGGACGCAGACGCTCGATTACGCGGTGGTGCTCGAAGGCGAGATCACCATGCTGCTCGACGACGAAGACGTGCACTTGAAGCAGGGCGACGTCGTCATTCAGTGCGGCACGAACCACGCGTGGAGCAACCGCTCGGACAAGCCATGCAAGATGCTGTACGTGCTGATAGACGGCGAATACGAGCCGGAGCTCGTCGAGAAATTCGCCGACAATGCGGCACATCCGAGTTGAAGACCGACGCTCGAAGCGGCAGCTCGCGCGTGGCGGCGGGCGCGACGTGAAGCCACACGACGAATCGTGGACGCGGCGCGCGGGCGCGCTGGTGTTTGCCACGGTCACAACCGTCATGGCGCTGCCGTGCATGGCGCAGCCTTATCCGACCCGGCCGGTGCGCATGGTCATTCCTTACACCGCCGGCGGCCCTACCGACCTCGTCGGTCGCGCCGTGGCGCAACGTCTGCAGGCGGCGCTCGGTCAGCAGATCGTCGTCGACAACCGCGCGGGCGGCGGCGGTGTCATAGGCACCGAAATCGTCGCGCGTGCCGCGCCGGACGGCCATACGCTGCTGCTCGGCACGCCGGGTCAGCTCGTGCTGCTGCCGTTGCTCACGGAAAAGCTGCCGTACCGGGTGAGCGACCTCGCCCCGGTCACGAAAGTCGTCGATTCGCCGCAGGTGCTGATCGCGTATGCGAAGCTGCCCGCGGGCAGCGTCTCGGAACTCGTCGCCTACGCGAAGCAGCGCCCGGGGCAGGTGACGTACGGATCGGTCCAGACCGGCGGCACGGGACATCTCGGCATGGAACTGCTCAAGCAGATGACGGGCATCGACATGGTCCACGTCGCCTATAAGGGCACGGCCCCTGCGCTGACCGATCTCATCGCCGGCCGCATACAAGTCATGTTCTCAAGCCTGCCGTCGGTGCAGCCGCACGTGCAGGCCGAACGCCTCAAGCTGCTCGCGACCGGGGCGCCGCACCGCACGCCGGCGATCAAGGACGTGCCGACGGTCGCCGAGACGATACCGGGCTACGAGCTCATGACCTGGTACGGCATCTTCGCGCCGCGCGGCACGCCGACGGCGACGATGCACAAGCTGCACGGCGAGTTCGTCAAAATCCTGACGAGCAGGGAGATCGCCCAGGTCTTCGCAGCGCAGGGCGTCGATCCCGCGCACAGCACGCCGAAGGCGCTGGAGATCTACATGCGCAGCGAAACGGAACGCTGGGGCAAGGTCATCAGGGCAGCCGGCAT
Source organism: Rhodospirillaceae bacterium (assembly GCA_050260255.1). Taxonomy (GTDB): domain Bacteria; phylum Pseudomonadota; class Gammaproteobacteria; order Burkholderiales; family SG8-41; genus JAQGMV01. The sequence continues at coordinate 8,475 of JBLNBW010000154.1, forward strand.
CAAGATCGATTGAGGCCGTCGCGTGGTGCGCCGCGCTGCATTCACCCGCCAGGGCGCTTTATTTGCTTGGGACACCTGCGTCCCGGCTGCTCGGCCTTATCGCTGCGCCGCCCGAACGGAGGTCATCGTGATACGCAAGCTGCCATCCGGCGGATATCGCCTGTATTCGCGCAAAGTCGATCCGAAGACCGGCAAGCGCCGTAATCTCGGCACCTTCAAGACTCGCGAGGATGCCGAGAAGCACGAGCGCGCCGTGCAGTTTTTCAAGCGACGCGGCTGAAGCATATGAAGACCGTGCGCGTGAAACGCGCCTACGAGCCGGCAAGCGCGCAAGACGGACTGCGCGTGCTCGTCGACCGCGTGTGGCCGCGCGGAATGACGAAAGAGAAGCTCCACGCGCACTTGTGGTTGAAGGACATTGCCCCGAGCACGCCGCTGCGCAAATGGTTCGGCCATGATCCGGAGAAGTGGCCGGAATTCAAGAAGCGGTATTTCCGCGAGCTCGACGAGCACGCCGACGCTATAAGCGAATTGCATCGCGCGGCAGCCCGACAACCGGTCACGCTGCTCTTTGCCGCGCGGGACGAGGAGCACAACAACGCGGTCGCGCTCGCCGAGTACTTGCGCAAGCGCTAGGCTGCGTCACACGCGCACGTATATCGCCCCGTCTTGCTCCTTCACCGGATACATGGTGAGCCCCCGGTTGCCGTACGCCTCGCAACCGCCACGCGAGAGATCGAAGCGCCAGCTGTGATGCGTGCAGGTGAGCAGGCAGCCGTTGAGCTCGCCATGGCGATCCAGCGGCACCGCGGCGTGCGGACATAGCGCGCCAAACGCATAGAGCCGATCGCCCACGCGCGCGACGGCGATGTCACGATAGGCGATCACGGCGCTTCGCAGGCCTCGGTCGGGCACCGCGTCCGATGCGAATGCGCGATGCCAGATCGGTTCACTCATTTCGAATCGGACACCGGGGAGCTATCGACGTGTCGCGCAGGATAGCAGAAGCTGAAACCTCTACACGGGCGTGGGGGGCGCGACCCCATACTTCTCCCCGAGGC
>JBLNBW010000155.1:0-7048 GCA_050260255.1 Rhodospirillaceae bacterium
CACGCCCGACGCGGTGGTGACGAAGCTCTACGAGGCGTTCAAGTCGGCGCTCGGCCAGCAGAGCGTGCGGGAGCGTCTCGCGCATCAGGGCTTCGATCTCGTCGGCAGCACGCCCGCCGAGTTCGCGCAGTACGTGAGGACGGAGCTGCCGAAGTGGGCGAAAGCCGTGAAGGCTGCGCAGGCGAGGGCTGACTGATGCGGGCGTTGCGGCACGCGGTCGAGGTGATCGCAGCGCTCCTTGCGGCGGCGAGCAGCGCGGCGTATGCGCAATCGCCCTATCCCACGAAGCCGATACGCTTCATCGTGCCGTTTGCACCGGGTGGCGGCGGCGACATCATCGTGCGCACGGTCGCCCAGAAGCTCACGCCGCGGCTGGGCGTCACCGTCGTGGTCGACAACCGCACCGGCGCCGGCGGCAACGTCGGCACCGAGCTCGCGGCGCATGCGCCCGCCGACGGCTACACGCTGCTCATGGCGAACGTCGCGCCGATGGCGATCAATGTCAGCGTCTACAAGCCGCTGCCGTACGATCCCGTGCGCGATTTCGCGCCGATCTCGCTGATGGCATCGTTTCCGAATGTGCTGGTCGTTCATCCTGCTGTGCCCGCACGATCCATCGCCGAATTGGTTGCCCTCGCGCGCGGCAAGCCCGGTGAGCTCACGTACGCATCGGCGGGCAATGGCAGCACGACGCACCTCGCGGCGGAATTCTTCCGCGCGCAAGCGGGACTGAAGTTGATCCATGTGCCGTACAAAGGCGGCGGGCCGGCGCTCACCGATCTTCTTGCAGGACAAGTGACGATGTACTTCGGCAGCATGCCGGCGTCGCTGCCGCACATCCGCTCGGGCCGCCTGCGCGCGCTCGGCGTGACGAGCCTGCAGCGCGTGCGCGCCGCGCCCGACATTCCGACCGTTGCCGAGTCCGGATTCCCCGGTTTCGAAGCGGTGACATGGATCGGTGCGGTAGCGCCGGCCGGTACATCGCCTGCGATCGTGACGCGGCTCAATCGCGAGATTGCCGGCGTCATGCGCGAAGCCGACGTCGGGGAGCGTCTCGAGGCGCAGGGTGCGGAGCCGATGTCCGATACGCCGGAAGCCTTTGCCGAATACATCCGCAACGAGATTCGCAAATGGGCGGCCGTTGTGCGTGATGCGGGAATCGCGTCGCCATGAGCACTGCAGAGCCGACGCGGCTCGTCATCGGCTTCTCGCCCGGCAGCCTTTCGGATCGCATCGCCCGCGCGATTGCGGGACCGTTGTCGAACGCGCTGAACGAAGCCGTCGAAGTCGTCGGCCAGCCCGGCGAGAACGGCGCGCCTGCCGCGCGCGGCGTTGCGCGGTCGCGGCCGGACGGACGCACGCTCTTCGTCGCGACGCTGGGCACGCATGCGCTGGCATGTCATGTGACTCGCGACTTGCCGTACGACCCGTCCAGGGATTTCGCGCCGGTCGCGCTGCTCGCGCAGGCGCCGCTTCTGCTCGCGTGCCACCCCGACGTGCCGGCTCGATCCACCGCCGATCTCGTTGCGTTAGCCCGCGAACGTCGCGGAGCCATCACCTATGCAAGTTCCGCGATCGGCGGTGCGCCGCATCTCGCGGCGGCATTGTTCCAGTCGATCGCCGGCGTCGAGCTGCGCCATATCTGCTATGCGCGCACCGAGCAGCTTTATCGTGACCTCGAGGCGGGCGACGTGATGCTGAGCTTCAACAATATCGTCTCGATGCTGCCCGTGTGCCGCCGCGGGGCGCTACGCGCGCTGGGTGTCTCGTCCGCCTCGCGCTCCTCGCTCGCGCCTGACGTGCCTACGCTGCAGGAAGAGGGCGTCGCCGATTATGAAGTGACGAACTGGGCGGGCCTCGTCGCGCCGCGCGGCACGCCGCAGGCGCGCATCGAAGAACTCCATGCAGCGACCAACGTCGCACTGGAAACGATTGCCGTGCGCGACGCCTGGGCAACCGCGGGCATGATTGCACCGCAGTCCACGCCGACGTCGTTCTCGACATTCATTGCAGAAGAGATCGACCGCTGGCGTACCGTTGCGGCGAACCTCGACACGCGAGCCGAGCGCCGCGCGTAACCCAACATTCCATCAGCAGCAGGAGAACGCCATGAGCAGTCGCATCGCCATTCTCGACCCGCGGGCGCCGGCCGGTATCGCACCCGTGCAGCAGGCATGGCAGCCGCTCGACACGCTGAAAGGCAAGGTCGTCGGCTTCATCGACAATTCCAAGCCCAACTTCCACTTCCTGGTCGATGATCTCGCCGAGCTGCTCACGGCACGCTATGGAGTCGCGTCGGTGGTGAAGCATCGCAAGCTCGCTGCATCGATTCCCGCGCCCGACGCCGCGGTACAGGACGTCGTCGCTCGCTGCGATCTCGTCATCACCGGTTCCGGCGACTGAGGGTCGTGCACGTCGTGGAGTGTCCACGACAGTGTGGAAGTCGCGAAGCAGGGCGTATCGACGCTGGTGATCTGCTCGACCGCGTTCACAACGCTTGGCAAAGCGCAGCTCACGGCGCTCGGACACGGCGACACGCCGATCGCGGTAATGCCGCACCCGTTCGGGCTGCGCAAGCGCGAAGAAGTCCGCCGCATCGCGGAGGATTGCGTCGACAGAATCGCGCGGCTCGCGCTCGGCCAGGAGCGCAGTGATGCGACCGGTGTGCCGCATGGAACGTCGCATACTGCGGAACGCGCCGTGGCAATCGACATGGATGGCGACATCGATGCGTTCAACGACGAGGCCGAGCATCGCCGCTGGGGCGACGGTCTGCCGCTCGTGCCACCGAGTGTCGCGCGTGTCGAGCGCATGCTCGCCGCGACACGGCGCAGCCCCGACGATATCGTTGCACACGTCGCGCCGGGGTTCGGCGTTGCAACCGTGGAGCGCATCGCGATCAACGCCGTGATGGCGGGATGCCGGCCGGATTATCTGCCCGTGCTCATCGCGGCCGTCGAGGCGCTCGCCGAGCGGCGCTTCAATCTGCAAGGGATTCAGGCGACGACCAATCCCGCAACACCTTGGCTCGTCGTGAACGGCCCGATTGCTGCAGCGCTGGGTTTCAACGCCGGGTTGAATTGCCTGGGGCAGGGCACCCGGGCCAATTCGACGCTGGGGCGCGCGGTGCGGCTCATCCTCCAGAACATCGGCGGCGCGCTGCCCGGCGACATGGATCGCGCGACGCATGGCCAGCCGGGGAAGCACACGTTCTGCTGTGCGGAGAACGAGCGCGAATCGCCGTGGACGCCGCTGCACGTCGAGCGCGGCTACGCTGCCGACGAGAGCACCGTGACGGTCGTCGGCGCGGCAGGCACGCTCAACATGAACACGCATGCGAAGGATGCCGACGATCTGTTGCGCATCGTCGCCGACAGCATTACGTTCCCGACGAGCAACGACTATCACTTCGCGGGCGAGCCGTGGCTCGTCATCTCGCCCGAGCATGCGGAAGTGTTGAAGCGCGGCGGCTTGGCCAAGGCACAGGTGCGCGAGCGGTTGTGGACGCTAAGCCGCATGCGGTCGGAGCGTTTCGCGGCGAAGGATTATGCACGGGCCGCGCATACCCGCGGCGACGAGCTCGGTGTTTTCACGGCGGACACGCTCGTTCCCATCTCGCGCACGCCGGAAGAGATCGGCATCGTGGTGGCGGGTGGGCCGGGAACGCACTCGGTGTACGTGCCGACCTTCGGGCAAACGCGGGCGGTGACGCGAAAGATCGAGTAGCCGTGGACGAGGCGCTTCGCCTTGATTCTAGGAGTCATGCGGCTCTGTTGGTTCGGCCGCACGCTAGTCCGCCTTTAGTCCCGCGGCTTTTACGACCTTGCTCCATTTCGCAAGCTCGTTTGCGATGAAAGCGCCGAATTCCGCGGGCGTGCTGTGCGCCGGCGCCGCGCCTAACGACCCAAGGCGTTCGACGGCATCCGGTTCGCGTATGGCGCGATTCACCTCCGCATTGAGACGCTGCACGATGTCAGCCGGCGTGCCGGCAGGCGCAAGCACGCCGTACCAGGAGATCACCTCGAAGCCCGGCAGCGCCGCTTCGGACATCGTCGGCACTTCCGGCATTGCAGGCGACCGCTTGACGCTAGTCACCGCAAGCGAGCGCAGACGGCCGGCCCGCGTGTGCGGCAACGCAATCGCAACGCCGGGAAATGCCGCCGAAATATGTCCACCGAGCAGGTCGGTGCTGGCCGGCGCGCTGCCTTTGTACGGCACGTGCGTCAGCCGGACGCCGGCCATCATGTTGAATAGCTCGCCCGACAAATGCGATGCCGTGCCGTTTCCCGCCGAGCCGAACGTAAGCTCGCCCACATGCCTTTTCGCGAGCGAGATCAACTCGCCGACGGAGCGGGCAGGCACCGAGGGGTGAATCGCGAGTATGTTGGCGGCCGAAGCGAAGAGCGCGACGGGCGCGAAGTCACGCGCAGTGTCGAACGGCAGCTTCGAGTGCAGCGCGGGATTCACCGCATGCGCGAAGGCAGGCACCAGCAGCGTGTAGCCGTCGGGCGGAGACTTCGCAACGATTTCCGCGGCGATGTTGCCGCCTGCGCCCGGCCGCACATCGATGACGAACGGCTGACGAAAGGCGTCGGTAAGCTTTTGTGCCAGCAGCCGTCCTGCGACCTCGGTCGGTCCGCCGGCGGCGAATCCAACCACGACGCGGACCGGCTTGATCGGATAAGACTGCGCCATTGGCGATGCGGTAAGCAGCATCGACATTGCGGCCAACGTACGCATGCAGCAAACCATGACACCCGATCCTTCTCCTTGATTCGTTCCCACATCATGCCATGGCATCGACGCGGTTGCGCAATGTGCGGCGACGGCGGCGCGATGGTCGAGGCGTGAAAGCCTTTCGCATTGTCGCGGTTGTGCGTAGAGTAACGAGGCCCGACAAGCGCCGACGAACGATACGGCGCGGCGGCTTCACCAAGGAGGATGGCCATGCTCACGGCTCACACGGCATTCCGCTGTACGCTCGCAGCTCTCGCGTTCTTAGCCCACGTATGCGATGCGTACGCGCAGACCTATCCCGAACGCTCCATCCGCCTCGTCGTGCCATTTCCGCCTGCCGGAAGCAACGATATCGTCGGACGCGTCGTCGGTGGCGCACTGAGCGAGCGGCTGGGCAAGCAGGTGGTGATCGACAATCGCGCGGGCGGCAACTCCATCATAGGCACCGAACTCGTTGCAAATGCGGCCCCCGATGGCTACACCTTGCTTGTCATCTCGACTTCGTTCACCACGAACCCGATCATCCACAAGCTGCCGTACGATCCTCTGAAGTCGTTTTCGTGGGTGGCGATGCTCGGCATGGGACCCAACGTGCTGGCGGTGACGCCCAGTCTGCCTGCCAAATCGGTGAAGGAACTCATCGCGCTCGCGAAGGCAAGGCCGGGCCAGATCGTCTACGCATCCATCGGAGTGGGCAGCAATGCGCATTTCGCGACCGAGCTGTTCAAGCACATGACGGGCACGGATATGCTGCATGTGCCCTACAAGGGCGGCGGACCTGCGCTGATCGAAACGATCTCGGGACAGACGCAGGTGTGTCTTTCGTCGCTGATACAGGCGATAGGCCACATACGTTCGGGCAAGTTGCGCGCGCTGGCAACGAGCGCAGGCAAGCGCAGCATGACGCTACCCGACGTGCCGACGATTGCCGAAGCTGGCGTACCGGGCTATGAGACGGCCAACTGGTGGGGCGTGGTAGCGCCGCGTGGCACGCCGGCTGCGATCGTGGGCCGGCTCAACGAGGAGATCAAGATCGTGCTCACGATGTCCGAGATCGAGAAGCGCCTGGTCAACGAGGGCGCGGAGCCTGCGATCAAGACCCCCGCAGAGCTCGGGCAGTACGTCGCCGCCGAGATCGACAAATGGGTGAAGGTCGCGCGTATTGCGGGCGTGCGCGGCGAATGACGGAATGAAAATCGCCTGTCATGGCGAGCGCCATGACAGGCGACAACTTGAAGTTATTTCGCGCTCGTCTGCTGCACTTGCTCGGTGGCGCGCGCGTCCTGCCGGTCTTTTTCCTTACCGCTCTCGAAATACCACGCGGCCAGTATCAGCGCCGCCAATACGCCTACGGCTACGTACTCCTGACGTCTCATGGCAGGTCTCCTCTGGTTACATCGACCCAATCTCTCCTTTGTTTTTGTTATGCCTACGCCGGCCGGCGCCGTCCTGCATGCGACACCCGAGTTCGCCTCCGCACGACGGGCACCGAAGCGCGACAACAAGTCTACGCCGGAACGCGTGAGTCCACCAAACGGACGTAAAACCACGCGGGCTACCGGTCGTTGACACCGCTCGCGACCGGAGGCTATGTTCGATTCTTCTAGGGAGAAGTGAATGAGAGAAGATTGCATGCTCGTATACGACCCGGTTGCACCGGCCGCCGCCGAAGCGCGGCACGCCCGCCTTGCGCTCGATACGTTGGCCGGGAAGACAGTGGGCTTCATCGACAACGCGAAGCCCAACTTCAACCTGCTCGCCGACGACCTCGCCGAGCTGCTCGTCGCCCGTTACGGCGTGGCGAAGGTCGTGCGGCATCGCAAGCGCAGCTCCGCCAACGGCGCCGGTGATGCGAAGCTCGACGAGCTTGCGAGGGAGTGCGACGCGGTCATCGCCGGCTCCGGCGACTGAGGGTCCTGCACGTCGTGGAGTGTCCACGACAGTGTGGAGATCGCGAAGCGCGGCAAGGTCGCGCTCACCGTCTGCTCCGATGCCTTCGTCAACCTCGGCCGGGCCCAGCAGAAGGCGCTCGGCGCCCCTGATCTCGCGATCGCCGTGGTGCCGCATCCCTTCGGCACGCGCAGGCGCGACGAAGTGCGCGCGATCGCGGAGCAATGCGTAGGCAAGATCGCGCGGCTTGCGTGCGACGCGCCGGCCGCTTCAGAGAAAGCCGCGGCACAACCGGTTCCACGGGCGGCGCTCGTCGAAGCGCCCGCCGGTCTCGAGGCGGTCAACGACTTCTACATGGCGCGCCGCTGGGGTGATGGGCTCCTCATTGTCCCGCCGACGCAGGAGCGCGTCGAGCGCATGC
>JBLNBW010000156.1:0-32428 GCA_050260255.1 Rhodospirillaceae bacterium
CCCGTGGGTCTCGGCGCTGCTCGGCCAGTGCTACGGCTCGTCGACGTGGTACTCGGCGATGTCGGATTTCGTGGTGATGCGCAAGGGGGCGATCATGGCGATCGCGAGCCCCAACGTCACCTCGATCGCAATCAACAAGCCGATCGAGCCGGAGGAACTCGGCGGCTGGAAGCTGCTGACCGGCGTGTCCGGGCTCGCCGACATGGCCGTGGACACCGACGAGCAGGCGCTCGACGCGATCAAGCGGTTTCTTTCCTACTTCCCCAGCCACAACATGGAGCCGCCGCCCGAGTATCCGGTGCCGCCGGGCTCCGACGAGCCCTGCCGCAAGATGCTCGAGATCATTCCCGAGTCGCGCAACAAGGTGTACGACGTGCGCAAGGTGATCAAGGCGATCGCGGATCTCGATTCGACTTTCGAATTGAAGGAGCGCTTCGGCAAGTCCGTCGCCACGGTGCTCGCGCGCATCGACGGCAAGAGCGTCGGATTCATCGCCAACAATCCGCTGTTCAAGGGTGGCGCACTCGATGCCGACGCGTGCCAGAAGGTGACGAGCTTCATGGTGTTGTGCGATTCGTTCAACATCCCGCTCATTTTCCTCGTCGACGTGCCGGGGTTCCTGATCGGCGTCGAAGGCGAGATCCGCGGCATGCCCGGCAAGGTCATCAACTGGATGAACGCGCTGACGCAGGTCACGGTGCCGAAATTGACCGTGATCATGCGCAAGGACTACGGCCAGGCGTTCATCAACATGGGCGGCGGCAAGAACGCCGACGAAGTGGCGATCTGGCCGATGGCGGACCTCGGCTTCATGGATCCTGCGGTGTCGGTGAACGTGCTCTACGGCGTGAAATACGAAGACGATCCGGAGCGGTTCGAGAAGCTCAAGGCCGAAGTGGAGCGCGACACCTCGGCATGGGGGCTCGCCGAGCTGTACGAGGCGCAGGTCGTGCTCGACCCGCGCGATACGCGCGACTATCTCATCCGCACGCTGCAGGTCCATCGGCTGCGGCTGAAGAAAGGCGTGGGCGAGCATCTGCTGCGCAACTGGCCGACATCTTATTGATAGAAGCGTGACCGTGACTCGTGACCGGTGACCCGTCACGGGAGCCTGGAGGAGGAGACATGAGGAAGGTATTGCTGGCAGCACTGTTCACGCTGGTGCCGCTCGCGGCATCGGCTGCGGACTCGTATCCCAGCCGGCCGGTCCGCTTCATCATTCCGTTCACGCCCGGCGGCAACACCGACGTGCTCGGTCGGTTGCTGGGCCTCAAGCTCACGGAAGCATTCGGACAGCAGATCGTGATCGACAACCGCCCGGGCGCGGGCGGCACCCTCGGCGTGGAGCAGGCCGCGAAAGCCACGCCCGACGGATACACCATCGTGATGGGCACCTTCGGCAGCGTGCTGGTCGCCAATGCTTTGTACAAGCGCCTCGCGTACGATCCACAGCGCGATCTTGCGCCGGTGATCTTGGTCTCCACACCGCCGGGCCTGCTCGTCGTCACGCCGTCAGTGCCGGCGAAGAGCGTGCAGGACCTCGTGTCGTACGCGACTGCGAATCCGGGCAAGCTCAACTACGCGTCCTCGGGCGCGGGCACCTGGAACCATCTCTTCGGCGAGCTCTTCAATGCGGTGGCCAAAGTGAAGATGGTGCACGTGCCCTACAAGGGTGCCGCCCCTGCCGTGACGGACTTGATCGGCGGGCAGGTGCAAACCATGTTCTCGCCCTTCCCGCCTGCGCTGCCGCAAGTGCGCGCCGGCAAGCTGCGCGCGCTCGCGGTCTCGACGGCTCAGCGCTCCGGACTGCTGCCCGATCTTCCAACCGTCGCCGAGTCGGGCCTGCCGGGATACGCGGCGGCCGGCTGGTTTGCGGTGCTCGCTCCGGCGCGCACCCCGCCCGCCATCCTCAACCGGCTCAACACCGAGTTGAATCGCGCGTTGCAGTTGCCCGATGTGAAGGCCTCGCTCGCGGCCGACGGTGCGGAGCCCGCCGGCGGCACACCCGACGAGCTCGCGCGGTCCATACGCGAAGGCAGCGCGAAGTGGGGCAAGCTCATTCGCGATCTCGGGATCGCGTTGTAAGGCATGAAGAGTCAGGAGTGAGGAGCAAAGCGTGAGCAGCGAAAATTACGCGGCGTGCCGCGACTTGACGATACGGTCGATCGACGCGATTCCGGTCGCGATCCCGATGCTGCGGCCGATCAAATGGGCGCGCGGCGAAATCAGGACGATCGACAATGTTGTCGTGGTCGTCACGCTGTCCGACGGCACGCAGGGCATCGCCGATGCGCCGCCGCGGCCGACCATCTACGGCGAGACGCAGCAGTCGCTGGTGGCGATCATCCGCGACCATCTCGCGCCTGCGCTCATCGGCGTCAACGTTTTCGACATGGCCCGCGTCTGGTCGGTGTTCGACGCGCTTGCATGGAATCCGGCTGCCAAAGCGGCCCTCGACATGGCGATCGTCGATGCGCAGGCGAAGCGGCTCGGCGTGTCGTGCGCGCAGCTGCTCGGCGGGACGGTGAAGCCTCTGGCGGTGAACTGGCGGCTATCCATGGCCTCGGCCGCCGACATGGTGCGCGAAGCCGAGCGCATGATCGCGCAACACGGCTTCCGCGCGTTCAAGGTGAAGTGCGGCGTCGATCGGGCGAAAGACCGTGAAGTGCTGACCGCGCTGCGCAAGCTAGTCGGACCGGACGTCGAGATCGCGATCGATTGCAATCAGGGCTACAGCGCCCAGGACCTTCTCGAGATGATCCCGTTTTTCGAGGACATCGGCATTGCGCTCATCGAAGAGCCCATTCCCGCGCGCGACGGCAAAGGCAAGCTGTGGTGCGCGCAGCGCACGCGCATTCCGATCTCCGGCGACGATTCGTGCATGACGCCCGACGACGTGCGCGATCAGCTCGCGCTCGGCGCGATCCGCTCGGTCGTGATCAAGTGCGCCCGCACCGGCTACACGCTCTCGCGGCAGATCCTCGCTCTCGCGCGCAGCTTCTACACGCCGGTGCACAACGGCACACAGGCCGACATGCACATCGGCACCGCGTCGGCCGCGCAATTCGCGTGTACCTATCCCGCCGTGCACGCGCACGAGATCAGCAGCTTTCTCGATGCCGCCGACCATGTCGCGCAGGAAACGCTCACCATTCGGAACGGCGAGCTCATCGTGCCCGACGGACCCGGCATCGGGCTTACGCTCGACGCGGGCAAACTCAAACGCTACCGGGTGGATTGATGGCTTTCGACGAGCAGCTGAAGGAACTGGAAGCGCGCAGGCAATTCGCGCTCGCCATGGGTGGCGAGAAGAAGCTCGCGGAGCGCAAAGCACAGGGCGTGCTCAACGCACGCGAGCGCGTCGACCTGCTGTTCGACGCCGGCAGCTTTTGCGAGTCGGGCCTGTACACCCGATCGAGCCGGCCGGAGGACCGCGACAGCACGCCGGCCGATGGCAAGGTGGCGGGCTACGGACGCATCGACGGCCGCGAGGTGGCCGTGGTGTCCAACGACTTCACCGTGAAAGGGGCATCCAGCGCAGCGATCAATATCAAGAAGCTGAAGCACATGAAAGGGGTCGCGAAAAAACGCGGCATACCGATCGTGTTCCTCGGCGAATCGACCGGCGCGCGCATGCCGGACGTGATGGGCGCGGGTTCGATAGGCTCGAAGGACGATCCGGTCGAGTACCAGCGGCTGCGCGAGTCACCCTGGGCGGCGGGCGTACTGGGCTACTGCTTCGGCTCGTCGGCGTGGTATGCGGCAATGTCCGATTTCTGCGTGATGCGCAAAGGCTCGATCATGGCGGTGTCGAGCCCGCGCCTCATCTCCATGGCGACCGGCGTCGACGTGGATGCCGAAGCGCTGGGCGGCTGGCGCGTGCACGCCGAGACGAGCGGCATCGTCGATCAGGTCGTCGACACCGACGAGCAGGCGGTCGCGGCGATACGGCAGTTTCTGTCCTATCTTCCCAGCCACAACATGGAGCCGCCCCCCGAAGCGCCGGTGCCCGAAGGCTCGGGCGCCGACATGCCGCACATCCTGGATCTCATCCCGCAGTCCACGAATCAGGTGTACGACGTGCGCAAGGTGATCCGCTGCATCGTCGACCGCGACTCGCTGTTCGAAATGAAGTCGCGCTTCGGCAAGGCGCTCGTCACCGCGCTTGCGCGGCTCGATGGACAGTCGGTGGGCGTGATCGCGAACAATCCGCTGCACCGGGGCGGCGCGATCGGCGCGGACGAGTGCCAGAAAGTGCAAAGCTTTTTCGTGCTGTGCGACTCGTTCAACATCCCTATCGTGATGCTGGTCGATCAGCCGGGCTTTCTCATCGGGCTGGAAGGCGAGCAGAAGGGCGTCACCGGCAAGGTCATGAACTGGCTGAACGCCATGACGCTGGTCACGGTGCCCAAGCTCTCGATCATCATGCGCAAGAGCTATGGGCTCGCCGTCTCCAACATGGGGGCGGGGGGAAACGCCGATGAGCTGGCGTGCTGGGTCACCGCCGAAGTGAGCTTCATGAAGCCGGAGTTCGGCGCGCGCGTAGTGTTCGGCGCCGATCCTTCGGATCGCGAGGCGTACGCCGCGGCGGTCGCCAAGATGAGCAAAGGCACCACGCCGTACGACTCGGCTGCGGTATACACGGCTCAGGACGTGATCGACCCGCGCGATACCCGCGACTGGCTGATCCGCATGCTGGAGGTCCATCGCATGCGGCTCGCGGGCGGCGTGGGGCAACACCTCATGCGCACCTGGCCCACCAGCTACTAGCGGCGGCGCGTGACCGCACCTCGTCTCAAAAAGAACTGCAGGTGCAACTACCGATGAACGCGAGATAGAGGGATCGCGTACCGCGCTCGTCGTTTGACTGTCGCCCTCGGCGGCTACGGGGAAGCGTGAGACGGCTTGCAGCCAAAGGGCCCGGCGCGCGGGCCGTCTGTCAGTACGAGTCACCCATAACGAGTAACGCTTTCCAGGGCGGCGGGCGGTAAGAGTTACGCGCGCCTCGGCCGCAACGCGGTGAGCTGTCCTGCGACCGCTTGGGCTCAACAGTTGCTCCTCCAGTGCTCCATCCGGCCGTGACGACTCGACTGCACGCCCATGAAGCGCGTACCGCTTTACAGCAGCTCCCGCCCCGCGAGGACCGACGGACGAGACGCGGCCCCACCTCAAGCACCCGAAGAAGTCCCCGTTCCCCGACCGAGCCGCTGGCGCCGTTTCGTGCAGCGCTACGAACGGGGATTGTGGCTGATGGCGGGCGCGCTGCTCGCGCTCGGGGGCGCGGGCATCCATGCGTTCTGGACGCCGGCGCCGCGAGCGCTCACGCAGAAGGACATCGACGCGTCCGTGCTGCACACGCTCGAAACCCAAACGCTGCCTTCGGAAGCCGCGCGCGCTTACGAGAAAGTGCGCCCATCGGTGGTGCGCGTGCGCGGTCTCGGTGCCGCGCAGGAAGACGGCAAGCGTGAAGAGCGCAGCACCGGCAGCGGCGTCGTCATTCTCGAGAACGGCACCATACTGACCAACTTGCACGTCGTATCCGTCGCCGAATCGCTACAAGTCGTGTTCGAGAACGGCACCGAGTCCGACGCGACCGTCGTTGGCACGCGCCCCGAGCACGATCTTGCGGTGATACGCGCGAGCACGCTCCCGGACGATTTGCTGCCTGCGACGCTGCGCTCCACGCGCGATCTGCGCGAGGGCGACCGCGTGATCGCGGTCGGCTTTCCCTTCGGCATAGGGCCTTCCGTATCCGAGGGCGTCGTATCCGGCCTGCGCCGCGAGTATCGTACGCCGCAGGGCAAGCGCGTGCTCACCAATCTCATTCAGTTCGATGCGGCCGCCAATCCCGGCAATTCCGGCGGGCCGCTCGTTACCGCCGGCGGTGAAGTCGTCGGCATCGTCACGGCCATACTGAATCCCGGCGACCAGCCGTTCTTCATCGGCATCGGCTTCGCCGTGCCCATAGAAAACGCAGCAGCGGCGGTAGGCCTCTCGCCGTTCTGAAGAAGGGAGCGCAACAATGGACAGGCTCGAAGGCAGCCGCCGCAATATCGCCGCATCGATGCAGCGCGTTCTGTACGAAGTGAAAAAGGTGGTGGTCGGACAGGACCACTTTCTCGAGCGCGTGCTCGTCGCCATGCTTGCGCAGGGACATCTGCTGGTCGAAGGCGTGCCGGGACTCGCGAAGACGCTGACGGTGAAGACGCTTGCCGCCACGATACGCGGCGACTTCCGGCGGATACAGTTCACGCCCGATCTGGTGCCCGCGGACCTTACCGGCACGCGCGTCTACAACCAGAAATCCGGCGAATTCACGACCGCGCTCGGTCCGGTCTTTACGCATCTTCTGCTTGCCGACGAAATCAACCGCGCGCCCGCCAAGGTACAGAGTGCACTGCTCGAGGTGATGCAGGAGCGCCAAGTGACGATAGGTGGTGAGACCCACAAGGTGCCCGAGCCTTTCCTCGTGATGGCGACGCAGAATCCGATCGAGACCGAAGGCACGTATCCGTTGCCCGAGGCGCAGGTCGACCGCTTCATGATGAAAGTGCTGGTCGGCTATCCCACCGAAGACGAGGAGTACGTCATCGTCGAGCGGGTGACCGGCATGGGCACGCCGGTGTCGGCCGTCACCACGACCGAAGAGCTGGCCGAATTGCAGCGCGCATGCCGCAGCTCGTATGTCGATCCGTCGCTCCTCATGTACGCCGTGCGGCTCGTCGGCGCGACGCGCGAACCGGTCCGCTGCGGCCTCAAGGACCTGTCGCGCTACATCTCGTTCGGCGCGAGCCCGCGCGCAACGATAGGTCTCATCGAAGGGGCGCGTGCGCTCGCGTTTCTGCGCGGCCGCGACTACGTGCTGCCCGAAGACGTCACCGACATCGCGCCCGACGTGCTGCGCCATCGCCTGGTGCTCACGTACGAAGCGCTGGCCGACCGCGTGAGCGCCGACGATCTCGTAAAGCGCATCATGGAGCGCGTGCGTGCGCCCGAGAAGCCGCTCGAAAGCCATGTCCGAGTCGCTGCGAAATCCTGAGCTCTGGCTGAAACGCCTCGAGTGGACCGTTCTGCGCCGCCTCGACGGCCTGCTGCAGGGCGATTACCGCACGCTTTTTCGCGGCTTCGGCCTGGACCTCGCCGACCTGCGCGAGTATCAATATCAGGACGACGTGCGCCATATCGACTGGAACGTCACTGCGCGCATGCAGACGCCGTACGTGCGCGAGTACCACGAGGATCGCGAAGTGACGGCGTGGTTTCTGGTCGATCTCTCCGGCTCAGTGCGCTTCGGGTCGCGCGACACGAAGAAAAGCCACCTCGCGATCGATTTCGTCGCATTGCTCGCGCGCCTGCTCACCCGTCACGGCAACCGCGTCGGCGCGCTGATCTACGGCGATGGCATGGAATGCGTCGTTCAGGCCGCCACCGGACGGCGCCATGTGCTGCACATCGTGCACGAGCTCGCGACACGGCCCGAGCGGCCGTCGAGCTCGCCGACCGATCTGCGCGGGCTCATCGACGGCGGCCTCAGCTTCATCGCCCGGCGCTCGCTCGTTTTCCTGCTGTCCGATTTCATCAGCGTGCCGGGATGGGCTGCGTCGCTCGCCCGCCTTGCGCAGCGGCATGAGACGCTCGCCGTGCGCTTGCACGATCCGCTCGAAAGCGACCTGCCCGATCTGGGCCTCGTCGTCGTGCAGGATGCGGAAACGGGCGAGCAGCTGTTGGTCGACACGCACGACCGCAGCTTTCGCAAGCGCTTCGCCGCCGCGGCGGAAAGGCGCGAGCGCGTGCTGCGCGAGACCTTATTCGGCGCGGGCGTCGACGTGCTCGAGCTGTCCACCGAAGACCATCTCGTCGACGCCATTCTTCGCTATGCCGACATGCGCAAGCGGCGGAGCCGGCTGCCCGCTTCACACGCGCCTATCTCGCAGGCAGCGCAATGACGTTTCTCTGGCCCAACATGCTGTGGTTGCTGCTCGCCGTGCCGGCCGCGATCGCTCTGTACATCATCGTGTTGCGCCGGAAAAAGCGGGGCGCCGTACGTTACGCGAGCTTGGGCCTCATGAAAGAAGCGCTGGGACCGGGGCAGCGCGTGAGGCGCCATGTGCCGCCGCTGTTGTTTTTGTTCTCCCTCACGCTGATGCTCGTCGCCATCGCGCGTCCCGCGGCGGTGGTGACGCTGCCGTCGCATCACGAGACGATCATACTGGCCATCGATGTGTCGGGCAGCATGCGCGCGGAAGACGTTCAGCCGAACCGGCTCGTGGCCGCGCAAAACGCCGCCAAGGCCTTCATAAAAGATCAGCCCAGCAACGTGCGCATCGGCATCGTGTCCTTCGCGGGCACTGCGGCAGTGGTTCAGGCGCCGACGGAAAACCGCGATGATCTCATCGCGGCGATCGATCGTTTCCAATTGCAGCGCGGCACCGCCGTGGGCAGCGGCATTATCGTGTCGCTCGCCACGTTGTTCCCGGAAGCCGGCATCGAGATCGGCGATCCCGCCTTCACGCGTGGCAGCTCGCGTCGCGGCGGTGGTCGCGGGAAGCCGTTGTCCGAGTCGGGCACGGAAGATGGCAAAGCAGCGTTCAAGCCCGTTGCGCCGGGCTCGCACACCTCCGCTGCAATCATCCTGCTGACAGACGGCCAGACCACGACCGGGCCCGATCCGCTCGATGCCGCGCGCATGGCGGCCGACCGCGGCGTGCGCGTGTTCACCGTCGGCATCGGCACGCCCGAAGGCGAAGTGATGGGCTTCGAAGGTTGGCGCATGCGCGTGCGCCTCGACGAGGATGCGCTCAAGGCGATCTCGAATCTCACGCGCGGCGAGTACTTCTATGCGGGCAGCGCGCCGGACCTGCGCAAGATTTACGACGGTCTCAACGCCCGCTTCGTGCTCGAGAAGAAGCCCAGCGAAGTAACGGCCCTGTTCTCCGCTGCAGCGGCCGTCGCGGCGCTCCTGTCTGCCCTGCTCTCGCTGTTGTGGTTCCACCGCGTGTTCTGACCTCGTATCGCAGTCAACGCTTACTCGCGGTACGCCGCTTGCACCTCCGGCGAATCGGGCGCTCGCCCTACACCCAGGTGAGGAGGTCGATGTTATGTGGAACCAGAACGTATTACGCAGCGCCGCCGTCGCGTTGGGCATGGCCGTGACATTTGCGTATGCCGCCGACAAGGCCGACAAAACGGGCGGCGACGCGTTGTCGAAAGACGATCGCAACTTCGTGATGGAGGCGGCGCAGGGCGGCATGGTCGAAGTCGAGATGGGCAAGCTCGCGCAGCAAAACGGCCAGAGCGACGGCGTGAAGCAGTTCGGCAAGCGCCTCGAAGACGACCATGCGAAGGCGAACGACCAGCTGAAAGGCGTCGCCCAGAAGCTGGGTGTCCAGATGCCGGCGTCTCTCGACAAGAAGCATCAGGCCAAGGTCGACAAGATGAGCAAGGTGAAGGCGCAGGACTTCGACCGGCAGTTCGCCAAGGAGATGGTGGGCGATCACGAGAAGGACGTGAAGGCTTTTCGCAAGCAGGCGGACAAGGGCAAGAACGCGGAACTCAAACAGTTCGCCAGCCAGACGCTGCCGACGCTCGAGGAGCACCTCAAGATGGCGCGCGAGTTGTCCGGCAAGAGCCCCGGCAAGGCTACCGGCAAAGGCAGCAAGTAATTGACGCGACGACGCATGCAAGGCCGGCCTTCAGGGCTGGCCTTGTTTTTGCGCCCGGCGCGCCTTGCAAACGGTGCCCATCCTTGGCCTAATACGCAACGTATGCCAGACGCGGCCGGAGCACGGTCCGGGCCCTGCTGGCATGCGAGGCGCAAGACGAACGCTCGCGGCAAGAAGTTCACCGATGTGAGATTGACAGCAAGACGCTGCGCTCGGGACGACGCAGGCGGCAACGGCCCGCGGCCGGCCCCGGCAAGATCTTCGCTAGCACCCTGATAGCGCATCCGGACAAACCATGGACTCTCCAAAAGCCGAACGCATCGCATTCCTCCGAGGGTTTCTCAAGCATCCGCAGCAAGTCGGTTCCATCATCCCCAGCTCGCAGTTTCTCGAACGCCGCATCGCGCGTCTTGCCGCAGTGAGCACGGCGCGCGTGGTGGTGGAGCTCGGCCCCGGCACGGGCGGCACCACGCGGGCTCTGCTGAAAAGCATGAGGGAGCACGCCACCCTGCTGTGCGTGGAATTGAATCCGCAGTTTCACGACATCGTGCAGCGCATCGCCGACCCGCGGCTCATCGTTCACCATGGAAGCGCCGAAGAGCTGTGCGAGGTGATGGCGCGCCACGGTCTCGACGGTGCCGACGCGATCGTTTCGGGCATACCGTTCTCGACGATGCCGCCGGCGACGGCGGGGCGCATACTGGACGCGATCTACGCGGCGCTCGTGCCGCGCGGACGCTTCGTGGCCTACCAGGTGCGCGGCCACGTCGAAACGCTGTCGCGTCCGTACTTCGGCCCCGCGCAGGTGGACGTCGAGCTGCTCAACATACCGCCCGTGCGCATCTATCGCTGGGAGAAACGCGTCCGTTCCGCGGTGTCCGCGGTGGCGCGTTCTGCAAGCGCCGGCCGCTGACGGGCTCGCCTAAGCGCAAGACTGGGGTGGGCGGCGCACCACGCGCGATGCGACAAGTGCCGCATGCAAGAGTACGAACGCATCGAGTCCGTCATCCGTTATCTCGACACACATCACGCGGCGCAGCCTGATCTTGCGACACTCGCCCGGCATGCGGGGCCCAGTGCGTTCCATTTCCATCGCATGTTCAGTGCCTGGGTGGGCGTCACGCTCGAAGCTGCGACCCCGGGCGAGATGAAAAGCGGCGGTGCGGGTCAGATGATTGCGTACGGCTACGCGGCCCGTCCTTTCGGCGTTGCCTGATCGCCGCCAATGCGCGAGGCGTCTGTCATATCGCGCTCCTCGACGCCGATCGCGCGGGGAGCCGCGAAGCATTGCGCAGAGACTGGCCGCGCGCGCAGCTGCAGCGTGACGACGCGCAAACGCGCGATCCTCGGGTGGGACAGCATGCCGCAGCGGTTCGGACACGGCACGCGGTGAGGCCGCGGGCACGCGTACCGCAGGCGCGTATGATGGAGGAGCACAGCGAGCGCTCGCGTCCGCGACGAAAGGTGACTCATGCCCGGTTGGGTACTGCCAGCACTGAAAGCGATATTGCCGCACGTCGGTACCATCGTCGAAGCGGCGAAACCCGTCTTTCGGCGTGCGACGTCGGGCGGCGAGGCCAAGCCGACGGTGGAAGAGCAGATCGCGGAGGTGCAAGCTGCCATCACGCAGAACGCCGATCACATCAAGGCGCTCGCCGAGCAGCTGCAAAAAACGGTTGCCGTTCTGGAGCAAGAAGCGGAAACCACGCGGCAGCAATTGAAGCGCGCGCACCTCATGTGCGCCGTGGCACTCGTCGTCTCCCTCACCGCCGTGGGAATCGCGCTCTACGCCGTGTTGTCGGCGTAGCGCTGCTCGACACAGCGTCCCTTCAACCGCCGCCGGCGGGCGCGAATGCCACCATCCGCCAGCCATTCGGCCCCTTGACGAAGCACGCGGCGAGCTCGATCGGGCTGCGCACATGTTCCTCGGGAACGTAGCCGTCGCCCGCCGCAGTGCGCACCTTCACCCAGCGTTGCGGAGACCCCGGCTCGCGATCGTCCATTTCCCAGTCGAGCACCGGGACGATGTCGTACGACAAAGACTGCAGCGTCGGCGACCCGGACGACGGCTCCTTTTTCACCGCCGTGTCGCGGGCGACGATCGCACCATGGCCGAACGGCTCGATGTCCTCGGGCCATTTTGCGAGCACGTACGGCGCGCAGAGTTCCTGCCGGCCTTTGCGGCCTTTCTCGTCCTTGTCCGGCTTCATGTACGCGGCGCCGAGAAACAGCGCCGACGAGAGCTCGCGCCATAACGGGCTCGTTTCCGACGCGAGATCCCACTGCCGCTGGAATTCGGCGATGCCGCGCTCACCGGCGGTCGTGTTGCGCACGTTGCGATCGGTGACGCTCAGCAGAAACTTGCGGTCGCGCTTCTGCAGCGCATCGAGCAGCCGGTTCTTGAAGGAGACCCACGACGGATCTTTCGCCGCTTCGTCCACCGGCATGAGCTTGTGCTCTTGCGCGCCGGCCGCCGCTGTCCATGCGAGCCCGACGGCGACGAGCAAAGTACGGAGCCTCATCGCGCGATCAGCGGCCCTTGAACACGCCGGGACGTTTTTCGAAGAATGCGGTCAGTGCTTCCTGATGATCCTCGGTCTTGTGGCAGATCGCCTGGAACGCCGAGCACACGTCGAGGTGCTCTTCGAGCAGCTGCCGCTGCGAGAGCTTGAGCAGCCGCTTGGCATAACGAATGGCCTGCGGCGGCTTGGCTGCGATTTTCGAGGCGAGCTTTTTCGCCGCGGGAACGAGCTCTTCCGGCGCAACGACGTCGAGCAGTATGCCGAGCGATTTCGCTTCGTCCGCTTTGACGATGCGTCCCGTGAGCGTGAGCTCCGCCGCGCGCTGATAGCCGAGATGACGCGTGAGGAACCACGCGCCGCCGTCGCCCGGGATGATGCCGAGGTTCACGAACGTCTCGCCGAATTGCGCGTTGGTCGAGCCAATGCGAATGTCGCACATGTTGGCGAGGTCGAAGCCCGCGCCGATCGCCGGTCCATTCACCGCGGCGATCACCGGCACGTCGCACTGCTCGAGCGCGAGCGGCAGGCGCTGTATGCCCTTGCGATAGTTCTGCTGCAGCTCGAACGCGGGGCCTTTCGCGCGCTCGCCCATCGTCTTGATGTTGCCGCCCGCGGAAAACGCGCTGCCCTCGCCGGTCAGGATGATGACGGATATTTCCGCATTGTTCTGCGCCCAGCTCAATACCGCGGGAATGTCCGAGACGAGATCCGTGCTGGTAAGCGCATTGCGCACGTCGTCGCGCTTGAACGTGAGTACGGCGATGCGCCCGTCGACTTCGAGCGCAGCGTCTTTGAGTTGGGGCATGGCAGCCATGATGGGAGTCCTGTGTGCTCGCGGAAAGACGACTATGTTAAGCGGTGCTCAGGGCGGCTTACAACTTGCGCGAGCCCGCATGGTGAGGACCGTTCGTTATCGATCACGATATGCAATGCACGCGCGGTCACGCCGCGCGCCGCGTCTTCTTCTCGTGGGCGGCGCTGCGCGTATCCTGCTCTTTGAGCAGACGGATCGCCGCGTCGCGCGAGTCGATGACGCGCTGGCGTGCGATGCGCTCGGCGGCCGCACCGTCACCTTCGCGGATCGCCTTCAAGAGCTTTTGCCAGTGCTGCACCGACTGGCGCCGCCGCTCGGGCGTCGACAGTCCGAGCTGCGAGTAACGCAACGTCTGCAGCGCGAGCGAGCCCAAGATGGCGCGCAGCCGCTTGCTGCCTGCCGCGTCGGTGAGTATGCGGTTTAAGCGGAACACGGTCTCGACGTATTGATCGGCGTGCTTCGCGTCGCGCGCATAACGGGTGAGCGCATCGACTTCCGGCTCGAGCTTGGCGAGGATGCGTGCGCGGTCGGGATGTTCCGCGATGAGACGGTCGCGCAAGCCGTTCAGCATCGCGCGCACGTCGAAGATCTCGCGTACTTCGTCGATGGACAGGCGCGTCACCTGGGCGCCGCGCCGCGCGAGGATGGTGACGAGGCCGTCTTTCTCCAGCAGGCGCAGCGCTTCGCGCACGGGGCCGCGACTCACATCGAACTCCGCGGCGATCGCCTGCTCCATGATGCGCTGTCCGGGTGAGTACTCCCCGCTCACGATGCGTTCGGACAGCCGCGCCGCGATCTGTTCGGCGAGAGAATGCGTGAGCTGGCTGCGGTCGGGTGCGCCTTCGAAGTCGCTGGTCATGGGCGGGTGCGTGTGGTTTGGTCGGGACCACGATACGGGCCGCTTGTCAGATTGTCAACAATCAGGTTGACAACACTCAAGACCACGGCATAGCATCGCCACTCCTGCCGCCAGGCGGCAGTGGCTTTATCTGCGATTAGCGATGTGCCGTGGGCCGTGCTGCCGGCGGCGCGTAGTCCACCGACCGAGGAGCAGTCATGGCAAAAATCGAAGTGAAATCAGAAATCACCGGCACCGTGTGGAAAGTTCCGGCCAAGCCGGGCGACCGCGTCGAAGCGGGCGATACGCTCGTCGTCGTCGAATCGATGAAGATGGAAATTCCGGTCATCACCGAAGATCCGGGCGTGGTGAAGGAAATCCTGGTGAACGAAAAAGACCCGGTGGCCGAAGGCCAGGTGGTCGCCATACTGGAAGACTGAGCGGCGCGATGAGCTGGATGCCCGAGATCGAGGAGCTGCACCGGCGGCGCACGCTGGCCGAAGCGTGTGGCGGCCCGGAAGCCGTCGCGAAACACCATGCGTCGGGCAAGCTCACGGTGCGCGAGCGCATCGCGCGGCTGCTCGATGAAGGCTCGTTCCGCGAGGTCGGCAAGCTCGCCGGCAAGGGCACCTACGACGCACACGGCAGGCTCGTCAAATTCGAGCCGGCTCCGTACGTGATGGGGCTCGGCCGTATCGACGGCCGACCGGTCGCCGTGGGCGGCGAGGACTACACCATACGCGCCGGCACCGGCTTCGGGAGCGATCGGCGCAAGGGCGGCCAGGGCGGCTTCATCGAAGACCTGGCTTACGAGTACCGTATGCCGCTGGTGAACCTCGTCGACGGCACCGGCGGCACGGTAAACACCGCGAAGCGCAAGGGTTACACGGTCGTGCCGGGCTACGGCCAGGACGGATTCGAGCGTTCCGTGGACTTGATGGGCATGGTGCCGGTGGTGTCCGCCGTGATGGGCACGACGGCCGGCGGCCCGTCGATGCGCGCAATCCTCGCGCACTGGTCGATCATGATCAAAGGCCAGGGACAGATTTTTGCCGCCGGTCCTCCGGTCGTCGAGCGCGCGTTCGGCACGAAGCTCACCAAGGAAGAGCTGGGCGGCGTGAAAGTCGCCGTCGACACGGCGGGCACCATAGACAACGTCGCGGAAGACGAGGAGGACTGCTTCCGCCAGATCCGCCGCTTCCTCTCCTACATGCCGCAGAACGTGTGGGAGCTTCCGCCCGTCGTCGCCTGCGACGATCCCGTCGATCGATGCGAGGACGCGCTCGCAAGCATAGTGCCGCGCTCCAATCGCCAGGCCTATCCGATGAAGAAGCTTCTCGAGATGGTGGTCGATCGCGGCTCGCTGTTCGAGATCCAGCCGACGTTCGCCCGCTCGCTCATCACGGCGCTGGCGCGCATGAACGGCAAGGTCGTCGGCATCGTCGCCAACAATCCGATGTTCGGCACCATCATGGATTACAAGGCGGCGCGCAAGCAGGGCCACTTCGTCGAGCTCTGCGACATGTTCAACATTCCGCTCGTATTTTTCGTGGACCTGCCGGGGCTCATGGTGGGCGCCGAGTCCGAGGCCGATGCGATCCTGCGCGAAGGCGTGAGGGCGCGCTACATCGGCTTCCAGGTGACGGTGCCGGTGTTCACCGTAATCGTGCGCAAGTGCTACGGCGTTGCAGGCGGCGGCACCATCGATCGGCGCGGGCTCAATTTCAAGATCGCCTGGCCGTCAGCCGAATGGGGCTCGCTGCCCGTCGAAGGCGGCGTGAAGGCGGCGTACAAGCGCGACATCGAGTCTGCACCCGATCCGGAAAAGCGCGAAAAGGAGATCGAGGAAGAGCTGCGCCAGCTCGCCTCGCCCTTCCGCACGGCAGAGGCGTTCGCGATCGAAGACGTGATCGATCCTCGCGAGACGCGGCCTTATCTGTGCCAGTTCATCGATGCGCTGCAGGGCCGGCTCAAGACGCAGCTCGGACCCAAAGCGAAGACGGGCGTAAGACCCTGACCGGACAACGTATGGACAGCAAACGGAGGAAGATTTCAATGAAGCGATGGTTCGGCGCTGTGCTGGCGACGATGACCCTGGCCGGCGCGACGAGCGTCCTCGCGCAGGGCGCGTGGAAGCCCGAGCGCAATGTGGAGATCATTTCCGGCACAGCGGCGGGCGGGGCCGTCGACAAGGCGAACCGCGTGGTGCAGAAGATCTGGCAGGAGAAAAAGATCGTCGAAGCGCCGAGCGTCGTGGTCAACAAGCCGGGCGGCGGCAATACGATCGCGTGGAACTACATCAATCAGCACGCGGGCGACGGCCACTACGTGTCGATCGCCCCGTACACGCTGCTCACGAACAAGATCGTCGGGACGAGCCCGACGACCTGGAGCGACTTCTCAATCATCGCCCTGCTGTTCAACGAGTACATCACCGTCTCGGTGCGCGCCGATTCGCCGATCAAGACGGCCGCCGATCTCGTGCAGCGGCTGAAGAAGGATCCGTCGTCGCTGTCCATCGCGGTCGCGAGCACGCTCGGCAATCACATTCACATCGGCATCGCCAAGCCGCTCAAGGCCGCGGGAGTCGACATCAAGAAGCTGAAAGTCGTCGCGTTCAAGTCGTCCGGCGAATCGGTCACCTCGCTGCTCGGGGGGCATATCGACGTCGTATCATCGACGACGCCGAACGTCATCGGCCAGCTGCAGGCGGGCACGATACGCGTGATCGCCATCGGCGCCCCCACCCGCATCGCGGGCGCACTGGCCAGCGTGCCGACGTGGAAGGAGCAAGGCGTCAACGACACGTTCAACGCGTCGCAGGGTGCGATCGGGCCCAAGGGCCTCAACGCGGCACAGCTCGCGTTCTGGGAAAACGCGTTCCGCAAGCTCTCACAGACGGACGAGTGGAAGAAGGAGCTTGCAGCCAATTACTGGGACAACAACTTCCGCAACGGCAAGGACGCGGAGAAGTACTATGCCGAGCAGGCGGCGGAGCTGCGCGAGATGCTCACCGATCTCGGGCTGGTGAAACAGTAAGCGCGGGATTGGTGCGTAGCGAATAGTGAGTCGTAAAGGCTGCTCCTAATCACCATTCACCAACAACGATTCACGCACTTGGAGAGCGACACATGCCACGCAAGGAGATCGAAGGCGACTGGGTGATGGGATGGCCGGACCGCAAGCGGGCCACCATCATCGCCGGCAAGGACTCGCAGGGGCGCGTCATCAACGGCCGCGCGCCGATCACCGACCTCGAAGGGCTGATTACTCCGACCGATGCCTACTACGTCGTGAATCAGCTCGAGGTGCCCGAGCCGATCCATCCCGACGACTGGATCCTCACGATCGGCGGCCTCGTCGAGCGTCCGATAGAGATGTCGCTCAAGGACCTGATGAAGCTCCCCGGCCGGACGGTGCGCGCCGTGACCGAATGCGCCGGCAACGACGCGGGGTACTTCGACTACCTGAAGGGCGGCCGCAAGCCCTCCCGCATCAACCAGCAGGATATGCAGAAGCGCGCGAGCATGCGCGAGAAGAACGCGCTGCCTTCCGCCGAGGAAGTGAGCACGGAATCGACGACGACGTGCGCCATGAGCGCCGGCGAGTTCACCGGCGTGCCGCTTGCCGAAGTGCTGAAGAAGGTCGGGCTCAAGCCGAACGCGGCCGCGGTGCGCATGCAGGGCTTCGACCGCGGCCAACCGGATCTCGCCGTCCAGTACCGCTCGGTCGGCCGCGCGGATTTCAAGCCCGTCGATCCCGGCGTCATCAATTACGAAAAGGGCTTGCCGATCGCCAAGGCAATGCATCCGGACACGCTGCTCGCCTGGTCGATGAACGGCGAGTATCTCACCCACATTCACGGCGCGCCGGTGCGTGCCGTCGTGCCGGGCTGGTCCGGCAACTGGTGGGTGAAGTGGCTCGAGCACATCGAAGTAATGGATCGCGTGCCGCAGTGCTACTACCAGCACCACTACTTCGTGTACGGCGAGTCGCCCGAAGACCCGAGCAAGGAAATGATCACGTCGATGGGCGTGCGCTGCATCATCGTCGATCCGCTCGACGAGGATTCGCCGCTCGAGCGCGGCTCGCACAAGATCCGCGGCCTCGCATGGAGCGGCATGGGCATGATCACGCGCGTGGAAGTGAGCCTGGACGACGGCAAGACCTGGGTCGACGCGCATCTGGAAGAGCCGCGCGAGCGCTGGCTGTGGGTGCGCTGGTCTCATCTGTGGGAAGTGGACAAGCCGGGTCAGTACCGCATCATGGCCCGCGCTACCGACGAGACCGGGCGCGTGCAGCCGCAGATTCCGTGGAACTACCAGCGCAAGCACTTCGACGGCATCGTGCCGACGGATGTCACTATTGTTTAAGAGCGTGAATAGTGAGTAGTGAATGGTGAATGGAAGCGGCGCAGTGCGCCGCCACGACTCACCACTCACCACTCACGAATCACGGGTTCAATGCATATCGCCGTCCTCGTAAAGCAAGTCGCCAACCCCGAAGTGGCCGCGAGCCAGTTCCGTATCGACGACGTCGCCAAAGTGGTCGAGCCCATGGCCGGCGTGCCGCTGGTGATGAGTCCGTTCGACGAGCAGGCGGTGGAGGCGGCGCTGCGCATCCGCGATGCCGGCGTGGCAACGCGCATCACCGTGGTAACGCTCGGGCCGGACAGCGCCCGCAACGTGCTCAAGCACGGGCTCGCGCTCGGCGCGGACGACGGCGTGCTGCTGAGCGATGCGGCCTTCGCCGGCTCCGACGCGTACACGACCGCGCTCGCATTGAGCGCTGCGATACGCAAGCTCGGCACGGTTGACCTCGTGCTCGCCGGACGTCAGGCTGCGGACGACGATGCCGGCATCGTCGGTATCGCGATCGCCGAGCTGCTCGATGTTCCGGCCATTTCGTTCGCGCAGGACGTCGAGCTTGCCGCGCAATCGGTGCGGGTGGAGCGCGTGCTGGACGACGGCACCGAAGTGGTTGAAGCGCCATTGCCCGCGCTGGTGACGGTCTCCAACGACCTGGGCGAGCCGCGCAAGCCGAATCTGCGCGAGACCATGCGGGCGGCGCGCAAGCCGGTTGCCGTGTGGTCCCCGGCCGATCTCGGGGTCGACGCTTCGGCTGTCGGTGCGGCCGGTGCAAAAGCGGTCACCCATCGCGTGTACGCGCCGGTGAAGGACAGCCGCTGCATGCGCATGACGGGCGCTACGCCGCAGGAGCAAGCGGCGCAGCTCGCGCGCGAATTGCGCGAGGCCAAGTTGATATGACGCTGCGTCTTGCAGTCGTGTGCAGCGCGGCGCTGGGCGATCCGGGTGAGACCTTGGGCCGTGCGCGCGCGCTTGCCGACGCCGCTGGCGGCGACGTGATCGCGATCGCGCTCGGACACGCGGATGCGCCATCGTTGATCGCGCGGGGCGCCGATGCCGTGCACGGGTTGACGCACCCCCTCCTCGACGAGGCCCATGTCGAAGCGATGGCGGCGGCCGTCGTGCAGGCGTGCCGTACGATCGCTCCGGCAGCGTTGCTGCTGAACCACAACGCGATGGGCGCGGATCTAGCGCCGAGAATCGCTCTGCGGCTGGGCGGCTGCGCTGCAACGGGCTGCGTGGCGATCGATCACGACGGGGGCGAGTTGCGCTACACGCGGCCCCGGCAAGGCGGCATCGCGCGCGAGGTCGTGTCGTTTCGCGCGAGCCCCGTGGTGGCGACGCTGCGCGCGGGCAATTACGACGCGGCGGCGCCCGATGCGGTACGCAAAGGCGATGCGAGGGTCATTGCCTTCGAGCCGGAGCGTGTCCGCACGCGCCTCATCAAGCGCAAGCGCGAAGAAAGCGCGGGACCGCGTTTGGAGGACGCCAAAGTGATCGTCTCGGGCGGACGCGGCCTCAACGGACCGGAAGGGTTCAAGGTCCTGGAAGAACTTGCCGGCGTGCTGGGCGGCGTGGTCGGCGCAAGTCGTGTGCCGTGCGATCTCGGCTGGTGTCCACGATCCTGGCAGATCGGTCTCACCGGTAAAACAGTGTTGCCCGATCTTTACATCGCCGTCGGGATCTCGGGCGCGAGCCACCACCTCGCCGGCTGCGGCAACGCCAAGACCATCGTCGCGGTGAACAGCGATCCCGACGCCGCGATCTTCCGCGAGGCGCGCTACGGCATCGTCGGCGATTACCAGCAAGTCATACCGGCTCTCATCGAAGAAATCCGCAAGGGCCGCACCGGTTGAGCACCGCGCGCTGGCGCGGCTCACGATCGATTTACAGAGGACATCATGGCATTCGAAGCACTCCTGAAGGAATACGAAGCACGCCGCGCCAAGGCACTTGCGGGCGGCGGCGAAGAGAAATACGCGAAGCGCACCGCTGAAGGTCATCTCAACGCGCGCGAGCGCATCGCGCGCCTGCTCGATGCGGACTCCTTCATCGAGTCGGGTCTGTTCGGCACCTCCGGCGTCTACCCCGAGCAGGCGGATGAGACCCAGACGGACGGCAAGCTTGCGGGCTACGGGCGCATCGGCGGACGCGACGTCGCGGTGGTGGTCAACGACTTCACCGTGAAAGGCGCGTCGACGTCGTACACCAATAGCAAGAAGGTCGGGCACATGAAGCGCACCGCGACCGAGCGCGGCATGCCGCTCGTCGTGCTCGGCGAATCGACCGGCGCGCGCCTGCCCGACGCGATGGGGTCGCGCGGCATGGGCATGCTGCTCGGCAATGACAACACGCAGTTCCGCCGCACGCGTGAAACGCCGATGTGCGCGGCCGCATTCGGTCCGTCGTTCGGTTCGTCGACCTGGCTCATGTGCCAGTCCGACTACGCGGTGATGCACAAGGGCGCGATCATGGCGGTATCCAGTCCGCGTCTCGTCTCGATGGCGCTCGGTGAAAAAGTGTCCGCGGAAGAGCTGGGCGGCTGGCGGCTGCACGCGGAGATCACCGGGCTCGTCGATCAGGTCGTCGATACCGAAGACGAAGTGTTCGAAGGCATCAAGAAGTTTCTGTCGTACATGCCGAGCCATCACAAGGAAGCGCCGCCCGATGCGCCGATTCCCGCGGGCTCCGGCGCCGACATGCATAAGGTGTTCGACATCCTGCCCGAGAGCCGCACGCAGGTGTACGACATGAAGCGCATCATCAAGTCGATCGTCGACAAGGACACGCTGTTCGAAATGAAGCCGCGGTTCGGCAAAAGTGCGGTGACGGGGCTCGCGCGGCTGGGCGGCAAGAGTGTCGGCATCATCGCCAACAACCCGCTGCATCGCGGCGGCGCGCTGGACGCCGACGCCTGCCGCAAGATCGTCGATTTCATCGTGCTGTGCGATTCGTTCAACGTGCCGCTGGTGCTCCTCGTTGACACCCCGGGATTCCAGATCGGCACCGAAGCCGAACGTGCCGGCGCGCCGGGCAAGATCATGAACTTCATGAACGCGATGACGCTCGTCACCGTGCCGCATCTCTCGGTGATCATCCGCAAGAGCTACGGCCGCGCATACGTGTGCATGGGCGGCGGCCGCCATTCGGACGACATCGCCGCGTGGCCCACGGCGGAAGTGAGTTTCATGAGCCCGGAATTCGCCACCAAGATCGTGCACGGCGTAGGCGTGGGCGAGCCCGGCTTCGACGAGGCGCTCGCCAGCATCCGCCAGGGCGCCGACGTGTGGGGCCTCGCGTCGGTGTACGCGGCGCAGGCGGTGATCAAGCCGCAGGACACGCGCGACTATCTCATTCGCATGCTCGACGTCTACAAGCTGCGCATGACCAAAGGCGTGGGTCAGCATTTGATGCGGACGTGGCCCACGAGTTATTAACTCGGTGAGAAGTAAGGGTGAAGAGTTAGGAGCAAAAGCGCCTTTCTTCCCTCACTACTGACTCCTCACTCCTCACGCTTTCAACTCATGTTCAACAAAATACTGGTAGCAAACCGCGGCGCAGTCGCCTCGCGCGTGCTGCGCGCGCTGAACGAGATGGGCATCAAGTCGGTTGCCGTGTATTCGGAAGCCGATGCCGGCGCGCCGTATCTCGAGATGGCGAGCGAGACCTACGCGATCGGCCCGGCGCCGGCGCGCGAA
Source organism: Rhodospirillaceae bacterium (assembly GCA_050260255.1). GTDB lineage: Bacteria > Pseudomonadota > Gammaproteobacteria > Burkholderiales > SG8-41 > JAQGMV01. The sequence continues at coordinate 21,902 of JBLNBW010000156.1, forward strand.
AGTTATCTCGATCAGGAAAAAATCGTCGAGGTCGCGCGCAAGTCCGGCGCGGACGGGTTGCATCCCGGCTATGGTTTTCTGTCGGAGAACGCCGAGTTCGCGCAGAAGATCGCCGCGGCAGGTGTGCGCTTCATCGGCCCTTCGCCGAAGTGGATAGACGCGATGGGCCACAAGACCAAGGCGCGCGAGCTCGCGGCGCAGTACGGTATGCCGATGTCGCGCGGCTCGGGCGTGTTGCCTGCCGACAACGATGCGGTGATGAAGGCGGCGCGCGAGATCGGCTTTCCCGTGCTCGTGAAGCCGGCCGGTGGCGGCGGCGGCATCGGCATGCTGCCGGCGAAAGACGAATCGCAATTGCTCGACGCGGTGGAGCGCTCGCGCTCGCTCGCGAGCCGCGGCTTCGGCAACGCCGAGGTGTATCTGGAACGGCTGATCGAGCGGCCGCGCCACGTGGAATTCCAGGTGCTCGGCGACCATCACGGCGGCCTCGTGCACCTCTACGAACGCGACTGCTCGGTGCAGCGGCGCAACCAGAAAGTGATCGAGGAAGCGACGGCGCCCAACGTGCCGCGCGCCAAGATCCAGGAAGTGGCAGACCGCATCGCGCAGATCATGCAGGCGATGGGCTACGACAACATCGGCACGGTGGAAATGCTGCTCGGTGCGGACGGCTCGTTCAACTTTCTGGAAATGAACACGCGGCTGCAGGTCGAGCACGGCGTGACCGAAGAAGTGACCGGCGTCGATCTCGTGAAAGCACAGATTCGCGCGGCGGCGGGCGAGCGGCTCGCCGACATCCTGCCGCAGAAGATCGAGCCGCGCGGCCATGCGATCCAGGCGCGCGTCTATGCGGAAGATCCGAAGAACTTCTTTCCCTCGCCGGGCAAGCTCGCGGTGTTCCGCCCGCCGCAGGACAAGTCGGTGCGCGTCGAGACCGGCTTCGCCGAAGGGCGCGAGGTGACGCCGTACTACGATCCGATGATCGCGAAAGTGATCGTGCATGCCGACACGCGCACGGCCGCGATCGACAAGCTCGTCGATGCGCTGGAAGCGTTCGAGATTCAGGGGCCCAAGAACAACATTCCGGCGGTACTCGGCATTCTGCGCTCCGAGCCGTTCCGCGCCGGCGACGTTCACACCGGCCTCATACCCGAGGTTCTCGCAAGGAAGAAATGACATGGCAGGGGCAGACCCGATTCAGCAGGCACGCAGCGAAAAGCGTGCGGCGCTCGACGAGGCGGCCGGCAAGGCGCTGCTCGCGAGCTACGGCGTGAATGTGCCGAAGTCCGTGGTGGTGAAGAACGCCGCCGGCGTCGACGCGGCGTTCGCGACGATGAAGGCGCCGGTGGTGGTGAAAGTCGTATCGCCCGACATTCTGCACAAGAGCGATGCCGGCGGCGTGAAAGTGAATCTGCGTTCCGCAGCGGAAGTGAAGGACGCGATCGCCGCGATGGCCGCCTCGCCGCAGATCAAGGCGGCGAAGGTCGAGGGCTACCTCATCGAGGAAATGGCGGCGCCCGGGCAGGAAATCGTCGTCGGCGGATTGCGCGACCCCGAGTTCGGGCCGCTGGTAATGGTGGGCCTGGGCGGCATTTTCGTCGAAGTGCTGGCGGACGTCTCCTTTCGCATCTGCCCGATCACGCGCGTCGATGCGCAGGAGATGATCGGCGAGCTGAAGGGCGCCGCGATATTGAAAGGCGCGCGCGGACGCAAGGCGGCGTCGCTCGATGCGATCGTGGACGTGCTGCTCAAAGTGGGCGGCGAGAACGGCCTCCTGCTCCAGCACGCGAAGGACATCAAGGAAGCCGACATCAATCCGCTCATCGTGTCCGAGTCGGGCGCGGTGGCGGTGGACGCGCGTTTCATACTTACGTGAGGCGGGAGGCGAGAGGCGCAGAAGCGCGCGGCTTCGCCGCGATCCGTTCACCGTTCACGGTCAAGCAGATATGAATACAGACAAAATCATCGAGCATTACACGCCGCTCTTCGAACCCAGGACCGTCGCGGTCGTCGGCGCATCGACCAAGGGCACGGCGTTGCCCAACGTCTTTATCCGCCGCATCCGTGAGTTCGGCTTCAAGGGCGACATCTATCCGATTCATCCCACGGCGAAGGAAATAGACGGCCTCACCGCGTACGCCAGTCTTGCCGACACGCCGAAGCCGGTCGATTATGCGTATATCGCAGTGGGGGCCGCGCAGATTCCGCCGATGCTCGCCGCAGCGAAGGGCCGGGTGCGCTTCGCGCAGGTGATTTCGAGCGGCTTCGGCGAAGTGGACGAAGGCAAGGCGTTGCAGGACGCGCTGGTCGCGGCCGCGCGCGAAGGCGGCATGCGGCTCCTCGGCCCGAATTGCCTGGGGCTTTACACGCCGCGCGGCAACATCACCTTCGCGGAAGTCGCGGTCCCCGAAGTCGGCGGTGTCGGCGTCGTGTCGCAAAGCGGCGGCCTCGGCACCGATATCATCCGTCGCGGCTTGAATCGCGGCGTGAAGTTTTCGGGGCTCGTCACCGTCGGCAACTGCGCCGACGTGACGCCGAGCGATCTCGTCGAGTACTACCTCGCCGATGCGCAGACCAAAGTGATCGGCATGTACATCGAGACGGCGAAGGACGGGCGGCGGCTGTTCGAGATCCTGCGCGAAGCGCGCGGCCGCAAGCCGGTGGTCGTGTTAAAAGGCGGCCGCACGCAGCAGGGGCAAATGGCGGCGGCTTCGCACACCGGCTCGCTCGCGGGCGACGAGCGCGTATGGCTCGCGCTGTCGCGCCAGACCGGTTGCGTGCTCGTCGACACGCTGGACCAGTTCGTCGACACCCTCCTGCTCTTCCAGACCATCACCCCGCGCACTGACGCTCCGACGCAGCGTGTGGTGCTGTTCGGCAACGGCGGCGGCACGAGCGTGCTCGCGACGGATTACTACGCGCGCTTGGGCCTCGACGTCGTGCCGTTCGGGAACGAGACGATAGAGCCGCTCGCCGCATTGAAGCTGCCGCCCGGCACCAGCATCACCAATCCGGTCGATTGCCCGGTCGGCACGCTGCAGCAGGAAGAAGGCCGCGTTGCGGAGAAAATCCTCGACATCATCTACGGCACCGGCAAGCCGCAGGCGCTCGTGATGCATTTGAATCTGTCCGCTTTCGTCGGACGCACCAAGCCGGAGGTGCTGGACAACCTCATGGCGGCGGCGATGCGGGTGCAGCAGCACTACCCGGGCCAGGCGCATTTCGTCCTGGTGCTGCGCTCGGATGGAGAGCCGCAGCTCGAAGAGCGCAAGCGCGAGTTCCGGAGCAAGGCGCAGGCGCTTGGCGTGCCGGTGTATGACGAAATGTCGAACGCGGGCCACGCGCTGGCGGCGCTGCAGGCGCACGAGCGCTTCGTGCACAGCCGGAATGCATAAAGCGAAAAAATGAACAGCATGAGCAGGATTAACAAGATTAGATCGAAAACTAATGATCGAATCGCAGACTCCGATGCGGAGCGCACATCGTATGTCCCGCTCGGTTTTCGTTTGAATCCTGTAAATCCTGTGAATCCTGTCTATTGTTCTTTTTGGGCATGAACATTCCCGCTAAAGCGGCACTCTCCGGCGTGCGGGTGCTCGAGCTCGGCACCACCATCGCCGGTCCGTTCTGCGGCCGGCTGCTGGCGGATTTCGGCGCCGAAGTAATCAAGGTCGAGCCGCTCGAAGGCGATCCGATCCGCACCACCGGCAAGCAGTACGAAGGGAAATCGCTGTACGCGGCGAGCATCCTGCGCAACAAGGCGCTCGTCGCCATCGACCTGCGCACGACGGCAGGTCAGGCGCTCATCCGCAAAATGGTGGCGCGCTGCGACGTGGTGATCGAGAACTTCCGCCCGGGCGGGCTCGAAAAATGGGGCCTGGGTTACGAGGATCTGAAAAAGGTGCGCTCGGACCTCGTCATGGTGCGCATCTCGGGCTACGGCCAGACCGGCCCGTACAGCAAGCGCCCGGGCTACGGCATCGTGTGCGAGGCGGTCGGCGGCCTGCGCTACATCACTGGCGAGCCGGGCCGTCCGCCGGTGCGGGCGAACATCGCGCTCACCGACAACATCACCGGCCTCTACGCCGCGTTCGGCGCCATGGTCGCGCTGCGCCATCGCGATGCGACGGGACAGGGGCAGTACGTCGACGCCGCACTCTACGAATGCGCGTTCAGCTTCCTCGAACAGCATGTCGCGGCGTACGACAAGCTCGGTGCGGTGCCACAGCCGACGGGCCCCGGCATGGGGGACAGCGCGGTCAACAACACGTTCTCCACGCGTGATGGCGTATATGTCCACGTGCAGGGGTCGCAGACCAACAGCTTCCGGCGTCTGTGTGTCGCGATGGGCCGGGGTGATTTGCTGGAGGATACGCGGTTCAATACGCGGCTCGAACGCGTCAAGCATGCGCAGGAGATCGACGCGATCGTCGCTGCATGGATGGCGGCGCACGATTATGCCGACGTCGCGACGGCGTTCGACGCCCACGACGTCACCTATACACGCATGTATACCATGGCGGACATCTACGCCGATCCGCATTACGCCGCGCGTGGCATGCTGGCCCGAGTGGCTGATCCCGCATTGGGCAGCGTCACCTTGCCGGCGCCCGTGCCGCGGCTTTCCGAAACGCCCGGCCGGATCGCGCACGCCGCCGGGCCGGTGGGCGCGGACACCGAGCATGTGCTGGAGCGGCTGGCGGCACTATCGAAACCGGAAATCGAGCAGCTGGAGGCGGACAAGGTGATTTACTGCGACCGCCGTCGCGCTTGAGGAGCGAGTATGTACAAACACGACTTTCGCGCCGTGGGCTACCCCGTGCGGCTCTACAGCGGACAGGACGCGCTCGAGAATCTGCCGGCAGAGTTGAAGCGCCACAAGACGCGCCGCGCGCTGGTGGTTTGCGGCCGCACGGTGTCGCGCAAGACCGACCTCGTTGCGCGCATCCGCCGCATCGGCGGCGACTCGATCGCCGGCGTATTCGATGAAATGGCGAAGGAGGCGCCGCTGTCGGCGGTGCTTGCCGCGCGCGATGCGGCGCGCGCCGCGAATGCGGACTTGCTGATCGCAGTCGGTGCGGGCAGCGTGATCCAAGCCACGCGGGTGGTCGCGATCCTGCTCGCGGAGACTGCACCGCCCGAGGCCCTCTGCACGCAGTATCCCGAGCACGGGCCGGCGATCAGCCCCAAGCTCCTTGCGCCGAAGATGCCGATCATCAATGTGCTCACCGCGGCGACCTCGGCGCAGAATCGCGCCGGCTCGGCGGTGAAGAACCCGGCGATGGACCATCGCATGGAGTTCTTCGACCCGAAGACACGGCCGGTCGCCGTGTTCTGGGATGCCGACGCCCTGCTCACCGCACCGCCGCGCCTCGCGCTCACCACCGGCGTGTCGATTTTGTGGCGGGCCATCATGAATATCGGCGCCACGCACATGACGCCGCTGGTCGAAGCCGATCGGCTGCAGGCTCTGCGCCTGGCAAGCGGTGCACTGGCCCGCGTACAAAATCCGCATGACGCGGCACCGCGCATCGAGCTGTGCGCCGCCGCGTACCTGCAGAACCGCGATGCCGACGACGGTGGCGCGCTCGTGGAAAAGCACTGGGTCGGCCGTGTCGTATACGCCTTCGCCGCGGCGCTGTTCAACGATCAGGCGCAGGTCACGCAAGGCGAAGCGAACGCCGCCCTTACGCCCGCGGTGATGCGCCACTTCGGCGGGCGCGATCCCGACGCGATATGCAACATGGCGCGGGCGCTCGGCGTGTGGCGCGACGGTGATCCGGTTGAACAGGCGCCGGAGCGCGCGGCCGCGGAGATCGAGCGCCTGTTTTCGCAAGCGGGCATGCCTGTGCGCCTGTCGCAGCTCGGGATACCGCGTGACTGCCTTGCCACGGTGCTGGACAATTCGCTCAAGAACTTCAATGCCGATCCCAAGCGCGAGTTCGTGCGCGAGCGCGACAAGCTGCGCGCGGCGCTCGACGCCGCATGGTGAGGCGCGGCGCGCTGTGCCGCGCAGTAAGGCGTGAGGTGTAAGGCGCACACTGTTGCGCTACGAGTTGGAGTCACGGATCAAGGAAAAGAAATGGACACACTGCAGGTCGGCATGACAAATACGCTCGAATGGGACGTGACCGAGCAGTACACGACGTCCCGGGGCGAGTTCAAAGTGTTCTCGACGCCGTCTATGGTGCTGCTCGCGGAAATGACGTGTCATCAGCTCGCCGCACCCCATTTGCCGCCGCACCAGGGGCAGGTCGGCATCAGTGTGAATATCCGACACATGGCAGCCACGCCGCTCGGCAAGAAAGTGCGGGCCGAAGCCACACTCACGGGCATAGACCGCCGCAAGCTCGCCTTCGCGGTAAAGATTTACGACGACGTCGAGCAGGTCGGCGAAGCGACGCACGAGCGCTTCGTCATCGACGTAGAGAAGTACACCGAGCGGTTGCGCAAGAAGGTACTTGGCCAGTGAGCGCCCGCCGCGCGTGATCGGTTAATAACGCGCACGTCATAGCGGCATTGCGCCGAGACTCGGCCCGGCGTCATTCGGCAATATCCAGTCGCTGCTCATCGAAGCCGTGCTGGGCGGCATCGTCGATGCACTCCGCCAACGTGAAGAACGGCCCTCCCCGATCTTCCGTGTCGTTGGGCCGAGTGTGAATCCAGTACCAAAATTTCTCGCGTGCGCCGGAAGGCGTGCGGCTGTTGAGAAAAACCCAGCGTGCCATAGGAAAGTCCGAACGGTTAGGCGTCGCGCGACTGGAGTTCATCGCTTTCATCCAGGCGCGGGCCGCGATCCTCGACAAGCTGTGCCGGCTGCGACAGCAGCGTCTGAACGCACGTGGGGAGCGCGAAGCTCGCTGCATGGGTCTCGCCATTCATCCAGCGCAGATCATGGATGCCGCGCGCCCGGAATCGGTCATCGACCTCCTCTGCCGGCAGACGCGCCGGATCGACGTGCAGGGAAGCGGTGACCATGGACAGCACGGTTCCATAAGATGGCACGAACACGAGGTAAGGCCGCACACACGGGAATGCCGACTGCACCGTCTTCACGATGCGGTTGAAGGTCCCCGGTCGCGTGAACGGAGACTCGGCATGGAGCGCGAGGAGGCCGCCGGGCTTGAGGTGCGCCCTGCATTCGGCATAGAACTCCGTCGTGTAGAGCGCATGCGCGGCGCCGATAGGATCGGTGAGATCGAGGACGATGAGGTCGAACGACGCAGCCGTGCTTTGCAGCCAGCCGCGGCCGTCGGCGATGTGCAGCTTCAGGCGAGGATTCGAGTACGCGTGCGCGTGCACGGTCGGCAGGTACGTCCTGGAGAGCTTCACCACCATCAGATCGATCTCGACGAGATCGACACGTGCGACGCTGCGGTACTTGAGGACCTCTTTGGCGACGCCGCCGTCCCCGCCGCCGATGATGAGAACGTGTTCCGGGGCGGCATGCGCGATGGCGGGCACATGGACGAGGCTTTCATGGTAATGAAACTCGTCTTTCTCGGTGGTCATCATGTACCCGTCGAGCCGCAGTACCCGCCCGAATTGCGGCGTCTCGAGAATCTCCAGAACCTGATACGGGCTGCGCGCCGATACGAGCACGCTGCCAACCCGCGTATACGCGCCGGAGTAAGCGTTTGCCGGCTCCACCAAATAGCGATTGCCGCGTATCGAAATATCCCGGGTCATACTCGGTCGAGACTGCATATGCGCGGTTCCTCCGGCGAGAAAGTCGTCAATAGGGCGTTGAAGAGATTTCGTGCCTTTTCCCGGTTGTCCGTTTCGTAATTGCACACGTACACGTCGAGCGTCACGGCGTTTCGTTCCGGCCACGTATGCAGAGCGACATGCGACTCCGACAGTACGACCACGCCGGTTACGCCGCTCGCATCGGGGAACTGATGAAAATAGTCCCCCGTCACGGTGAGCGACACGCCGGCCACGAGTGAAAGGCAATGCGTACGAAGCACCTCCCTCGAGCGAAGGTATTCGTCTCCGCATCGGCAGCGATGGAGGTCGCCGATGAGGTGCAGGCCGGGCGACGCCAGGCTGCGCATCATGCAGCCCCTCCGTCGGGAGGATCCGGCAAGCGCTCGTAGTGACTCAACCAGGTCCACAGCTCGGCGCGGCCCTCGGTGAGTGCGGACAACGTCGCGTGATAGCCCAGAATCGCTCTCAATGGCGCTTGCGCGCGGACCACCACTGCTGCGGGCTGGCGGTCGCGCTCTTGGATCACCGCCGAGCGCCGGTAGAGATCGACGAGGATTCCATCCTCTGTAGACGGAGGCGCCGAGATCCTCACGTTCATGATGGGCTCCTTTACACCCTGGGCGTCGCGCAGCATGCGTACGCGCGGCTTCGTGAGGGTGATCTCGTTTCCATAGATCTGCTGAAGGATGTTCGACGGCTTCACGAGCGCCGATTCGTCGCTGCCCAGTATTCTCAATCCAAGAATCGTCGCCTCGTAGACGACGTCGCTCAACTCCGGCATCAAGTACATCGCCATCCGCGCGAAACCGGTCTGAAAACGGGTATGGGGCGTGGTTGCAATGCGCTCTATCGGGTAGCGGTAATACATCGCCTTTCCTCCATTGCCGTTATCGGGTTACAGCGAGTACTCGCCGCTCGCTTCCGGCTGATACGCCACCTTTGCAATGCGTAGTCGCGCGGTGCGGCCGCGAGGCAGCTGCAGCGTGGTTTCCGCCCCTTCCGTGAGGCCGAGCAGTGCGACGCCGACCGGCGAGAGGATCGAGACCTTCCCGTTCACCGGGTCGGCTTGATCGGGATAAACGATCGTTACGTCGCGCCGCTCGCCGGAGTCCATGTCGTCGAAAACCACGCGTGAATTCATCGTCACCACATCGGGTGGAATATCGACAACGGCCACCACGCGGCCGAGGTCGAGGATTTCTTCCAACGTGTCGACGCCCGCCTGCGCCCCGCGCGCAGCGCGCGTCAAATCGACGATGAGATGCCGCAGGCGATTGAGATCCTGCTCGGTAAGCCAGATTACTGAGTTCTTGTGCATGTAAGCCTCGCTCGTGCGCAAGTCGTGGACGAACAATGCGCGCGCACGGAAAGCGCGCGCATCACCATCGGATCGAGGAGGAAGCCCGGCAACTCAGCCCGCCGGGCAAGGAAAGCTATCGGCGGATCGGGTTACCGGGCAGGAGAAACAAAGACGCGATGTTTCCCAACTTGCGGCATACGGCAGAGGGCTGCCGTCTGGGATTTGAAAGCGCTCAGTCTGTACAGGAACGCCCGTCCCGGCACTTGTCTGCGTGCGCGTCGTGTGCAGACGTCATGGCGCGCGCGCGACGGCAGTGTCGGCAGGCCAGCGGCCTCGCACGCGAGATGATCGTAAGTTGACATGAGTCTGCGTAGCACGGGTTTCGATTGGAAAAAGTACAGCACTCGAGACCGAGTATAGCCGGGTTGGAAATTAAAGCAATCGCATCACCGCGCACGGCCAACGAACGCCGTCGCTCACGACGCGCCGATCACGGTATCGTATCGTGCGGCGGTCAAACCGTAATCGTTTGCGACGAAGTGATGTCAGGCGATCGCGACGTGACTCGCCCGGCGCAATGACATCCGCGGCGCAGTGGGCTGGCATGCAAACCGAAGCATGCGATCGCGCTAGTCCTTGATCTGGCCCACCTCGCCGTCGATCTCGCTGCGTTTGAGCAGGTAATCGAGGCCGCCGACGCGATACCAGCGATAGCCGTACGCTTCGAGCAGCAGCCGGTGTCGGCCCTGCGCGTCGGCGCGGCTGTGCTCTTCGCTCAGCAGATTGATCAGCAGATTGCCGGCATCGCCCTGCAGCCCGCTCGAGTACCGGATTTCGCGCGGCTTCGAGTCGAGGTTGTGCACGAACAGCGCGGAGTTGTTGCGCCAGTCGTAGCGGATCGCGAATACGGCCGGCGTGCCGGTTTTCAGCACTTCGAAATCGCCCCAGCCTATCTCCGGCACTTCCTTGCGCATGCGTATGATGCGCTCGGTCCAGTTGAGCATCGAGTTCGCATCGCGCCGTTGCTGTGCGGCATTCAGATGCTCGTAGCCGTAGGGGCCGTTGCCGATCACCGGGAGTATCGGCTTGTCACTCTTCGTGAAGCCGGCATGGGGCTCGGTGGACCACTGCATCGGGGTGCGCGCGCAGTTGCGTTCGGGCAGCTCGAGATCGTCGCCCATGCCGAGCTCGTCCCCGTAACGGATGACCGGCGTGCCCGGCAGCGTGAACATCAGGCTGTATGCGAGCTCCATGCGCCGACGGTCGCCCTCCAGCATCGGAGCGAGCCGGCGCCGTATGCCGCGTCCGTAGAGCTGCATGCATTCGTCCGGACCGAACGCCTCGAACACCGCCTGACGCTGCTCTTCGGTAAGCCGGCCGAGATCGAGCTCGTCGTGATTGCGCAGGAACAGTCCCCACTGCGCCGTCGCCGGGCGCGGCTTCGTCGCCTCCAATGCCTTCGTGAGGGGGCGGCTGTCGCTCGTCGCGAGTGCATAAAAGAGGTTCTGGTTCACCTG
>JBLNBW010000157.1:0-3571 GCA_050260255.1 Rhodospirillaceae bacterium
CGGTCGCGCGCTGCAAGCGCGCGTGACAGATCGTCGGCATTCCATTTGCCCTCGCCCACGAGCGCCAAAGAGCCGACTATCGAGCGCACCTGCGTGTGCAGGAACGAGCGCGCCGCCGCCGTCACGCTTATCTCATTGCCTTCGCGCATAACGTCGAGCCGGTCGAGCGTCTTCAACGGCGATTTTGCCTGGCATTCCGTCGAGCGAAACGTGGTGAAGTCGTGCCTGCCGATAAGCCGCTGTGCAGCCGCGTGCATTGCAGCCGCGTCAAGCGGCCGCGGCACGCGCCAGGCACGGCCCGCATCGAGCGCGAGATCGGGGCGCCGGTTTACGATGCGATAGAGATAATGCCGGCGTACGGCGGATGTGCGCGCGTTGAAATCGTCGGAGACACGTTCAGCCGATAACACCGCAACAGGATGCGGCCTCAGATGGGCGTTCAAGCCGTCACGCACCGTGTCGGTGTCCCACGCTTTGGCAAGATCAAGATGCGCGACCTGCCCCCGCGCATGCACGCCCGTATCGGTGCGGCCGGCACCCTGCACGAGCGTCTTCTCACCGGACAGCGCTTCAACCGCGGCCGTCAACACGCCTTGCACGGTCAAACCGGCCGCCTGAATCTGCCAGCCGGTGAACGGTCCCCCGTCGTACTCGATGACAAGTTTGTAACGGGGCATTCGTCTGGCGGCGGCTAGACGGGGCGGCTGTCGAACATCAGCAAGTCGACGCCGCCGGTTGCGAAATTCGGCAGGTCGCCGGCAGCCGCCTGGCCCTCCGGCGTCGCGAAGGCAGATTGAATGGCGGTCAGGCTGTCGAATTGCAACGTCGCAACGAGATGAATGCCGGACGCGCCAGCCGGAGTCATTACGGGACCTTCGCTCACTTCATATTTTCTCACGCCCGGAATTTTCTTGGCTAACGGAACGTGCTTTTCGAAATAGTGCTTGTCGAATGCGGCGGTATCCTTTGGTTTTTTGTAGAGCACGACCAGAGTGGCCATTGAATCCTCCCTTACAGCCTTTTTTCGAGCAGTCTTTGCCTCGCAGTGGGAGGCTAACGAATAGCGGTGCCCGGTTCCACCCGTGCCCCGCGCAAAAACTCCTCAACCGCCATCGGCTGCCTGCCGGCACGTTGCACCTGTGTCAACCGGACGGCACCGTCGCCGCACGCAATCGTAAGCGCCTTGTCGAGGACCGTGCCGGGTACGCCCTTTCCCTCGCCTCTGGTCGAGCGCAAGGCCTTCACGCGCACGCCGTCGATCTCGAACCACGCGCCCGGATAAGGTGACAAGCCGCGGATGTGATCGTGCACCTCACGCCACGGCTTCGACCAGTCGATGCGCGTTTCGTCCTTTGAGATTTTCGCCGCATAAGTGATACCGGTCTCGCCTTGCGGCGTCAGCGTTAGCGAGCCACGGTCCGCGGCCGCGAGCGCGCGCAGCATCAGATCGGCGCCGATACGCGCCAGCACGTCATGCAGGTCTCCAGCCGTCATGTCCGCGCCGATCGGCACGCGCTCGGCCATCGCGATATCGCCCGTATCGAGACCCTCGTCCATTTTCATGATGGTGACGCCGCTTTCCGTGTCACCGGCCATGATCGCGCGATTGATCGGTGCTGCGCCGCGCCAGCGCGGCAGCAGCGAGGCGTGGACGTTGAAGCAGCCGAGTTCCGGCGCATCCAGCACGGGCTTTGGCAGGATCAATCCGTAGGCGACAACGATTGCCGCGTCCGCCTTGTGCGCACGAAACGCCGCCTGCGTTTGCTCATTCTTCAATGTCGCCGGCGTGAACACCGGCACGCCGAGCTTCTTCGCCTCGCGCGCTACAGGCGTTTCCTGCATTTCCATGCCGCGGCCGGCGGGTTTCGGTGCGCGCGTATAGACGGCTGCGATCTCGTGCCCGTGGGCGGCGAGTTCCACCAGCGTCGGCACGGCGAAATCGGGCGTGCCCATGAAAATCAGGCGCATAATGTCACCGCGAGCGCGCCGCGCGTTATCCGATATGATGCGAAGGCTTCTCGTCCTCGGACAGCGGCTTTACCGGCTCGCCGCGCTTTGCCGCCTTCTTGAATTTCTTCATCACCATATCGCGCTTGAGCTTGGAAATGTGATCGATGAACAGCACGCCGTTGGTGTGATCAATCTCGTGTTGCAGGCAGGTTGCAAGCAGGCCATTTGCCTCGATCTCATGCTGCTTGCCGTCGAGATCGAGATATTTGACCTTCACCGACGAGGGCCGTTCCACCTCTTCGTAGTACTCCGGGATCGAGAGGCAGCCTTCTTCGTACGCCGATTTCTCTTCCGACGCTGAAACGATTTCCGGGTTGATGAAGACGCGCGGCTGTTTGGGCTCGTCCTTCTTTGCAAGATCCATGGTGACGACGCGCTTCGGCACCCCGATCTGGATCGCCGCAAGGCCGATGCCGGGCGCCGCATACATGGTCTCGAACATGTCGTCGACGAGTGAGCGAATTTCCTTGTCGATCGTCTTCACCGGCTCGGACACGAGCCGCAGCCGCTTGTCGGGAATGACGAGGATTTCGCGCGTTGCCATAGGCGCGATGTAAGGCGAAGACAAAAGAGGGTCAACGCTTCCCCTTGAGATACGGGCATATTCTCCCTACCGTTCGCCGTTCGTTCGCGCCCGTGCGCGAATCGGGGTAAAAGCGCCGTATGTCTGAAACCTTGCTCGTCATCATCTGCCTGCTTGGCGGGCTCGCCGCCGGCGCGCTCATTGCCTTCCTCATGCGGCCACGCGCGGCGGAGCCCGATCGCACGGCAGAGCTTGGCCTCGCGCAGATCAATGCGCGGATCGACAGCATGGGAACGTGGCTGCAGAACGCGCACGGCCAGCTTCAGCAGGCCGTCAACGAGCGCCTTGATGCGGTGAGCCAGAATCTCGGACTGTCGCTGCAAACGACGACCAAGCACACGGTCGAGAATCTGCAAAAGCTCAACGAGCGGCTTGCCGTGATCGACGGCGCGCAAAAAAACATCAGCGAGCTGGCGACACAGGTGACCTCGCAGGTCGGCTCGCTCACCAGCATACTCGCCAACAAGCAGTCGCGCGGCGCATTCGGCCAGGGACAGCTGGAAGCGATCGTTGCCGACGTACTGCCGAAAGGAGCCTATGAATTCCAGTATACGCTGAAGAACAAGTCGCGGCCGGACTGCGCAATCTTCATGCCTGAATCGGGCCCGCTCGTCATCGATGCCAAGTTTCCGCTGGAAGCGATGACTGCGTTCCGGGATGCCGCGACAGACGAAGAGCGCAAGCAGGCCGTCGCGCGCGTCAGGCAGGATATCGGCAAGCACATCGCCGATATCGCCGAAAAGTATCTCATCCCCGGCGAGACGCAGGACATCGCGCTGATGTTCATCCCCTCCGAGTCGATTTATGCGGACCTGCATGAGCGCTTCGACGATCTTGTGCAGCGGGCGCAGCGGGCTCGCGTGATGATCGTATCGCCGACGTTGTTGGTGATGGCGATCCAGGTGATCAAGCAGGTGCGCAAGGATGCCGAGATGCGCGAAGCGGCCGATCAGATCCGCACCGAAGTCGGCATGATGA
>JBLNBW010000158.1:0-23031 GCA_050260255.1 Rhodospirillaceae bacterium
ATGTCTGACGGGGGTCTTACAGCGCCAACGCAGCAGGACGCCAGCCGGTACGGACATACCGGCATGGCGCGCAACGCGGATGACGTCATCCCCTGGATGCGCTCTCACGCGAAGGCTCACGGTTTCACCCTCGACGCCGCGCAGGACGCGGCGCTCGCGCATTTCGCGCGCGTGGCGCGGGAGCTTGAAGAATCAGGAAAACGCAGGGGCGGCTTGCTCAGGTTGCTGAGCCGCAAGCGCGAGGTGCGCGGCCTGTACCTGTATGGAGGCGTCGGACGCGGCAAGAGTTTTCTCATGGACAGCTTCTGCAACTGCGTGCCCTACGCAGCGAAGCGCCGCGTTCACTTTCACCGCTTCATGCAGGAGATCCACCATGAGCTCGCGCGCGTGCAGGGGCAGGCCGACCCGCTGATGGCGGTGGCACGTGAGATCGCGAGCGGTGCCCGTTTGCTGTGCCTCGACGAATTCCACGTGACCGACATCACCGATGCGATGCTCATGCGCCGCCTCCTCGAGGGCTTGATGGAGGAGGGCGTGGTGCTCGTGACGACGTCGAACTTCCATCCCGACGAGCTTTACGAGCATGGCCTGCAGCGCAACCAGTTTCTGCCCGCCATTGCGCTCATCAAGGAGCGCCTCGACGTGGTGAACGTCGACAACGGTACCGACTATCGCCTGCGCGAGCTCGAGCGTGCCGGCGTCTATCACGTGGAGGAAAGCTCGGACGCGGCGCTGGAAGCGGCTTTCCATGCCATCGCGCGCCACGAAACGCTGGGCGGCGGCGAACTCGAAATCGAGGGGCGCATGATTCCGGTGCGTCAGCATACCCGCGAGGTGGCCTGGTTTGATTTCAGCGCGCTGTGCGATGGCCCGCGCGGCAAGGCGGACTACATCGAGCTAGCGCGGCGCTACGAGACGATATTGCTTTCCGGCGTGCCGCGGTTTACTGTGCATATGGCCGATCAGCTGCGGCGTTTCGTGTGGCTCATCGACGAGTTCTACGACCGCCGCGTGAAGCTCATGGTGTCGGCGGATGCGTTGCCCGAGGCGCTGTTCGTCGACGGCGATGAGGACGACGCCTTCCAGGTCCAGCTCAATGCCTCGCTCAAGCAGCGTTTGGTGAGCCGGCTGACGGAAATGCAGACGCGCGAGTACCTGAGCCAGCCGCACCTGCCTTGATCTAGAAAGGCGGAAGGCGAGAGGCGGGAGGCGCGCAAGCGACCCAGCGCACGTCGTGACGGGCGACGGTTTCGGAGGAACTCGTGCAGAAGTTCAGGGCATTTCGCGTTACCAACGATGACGGCCGCATCGCCGGTCGTGTCACCGAGCTTACCCTCGACGATCTCGCGCCGGGAGAGGTGGTCATCAAGACCGCGTATTCCAGCGTCAACTACAAGGACGCGCTTGCCGGCACCGGCACCGGCGGAAAAATCATACGGAAGTATCCGCTCGTGGCGGGCATAGACGCTGCCGGCACGGTGGTGTCGTCTAGCGATGCGCGCTTCAAGGCGGGCGACCCGGTGATCTCCACGAGCTACGACATGGGCGTCGCGCACGACGGCGGCTTCTCGGAGTACTGCCGCGTCCCGGCGGCATGGTGCGTGCCGTTGCCCCCCGGTCTGACGCTGTTCGAGGCCATGGCGCTCGGCACGGCTGGATACACCGCGGCACTGGCCGTCATGCTGCTCGAGGTGAACGGCCTCAAGCCCGACAACGGACCGGTGCTCGTCAACGGGGCAACGGGCGGGGTTGCGACCCTCACGATCGACATGCTTGCCGGGAACGGGTACGCGGTCACCGCCATGACGGGCAAAGCGACCCAGAAGGAATTTCTCGTCGGCCTGGGCGCTACCGAGGTCATGCCGAGGCCCGACATCGATGCGAAGCCTCGGCCGCTCGAGAAAAGCCTGTGGGCGGCCGCATTCGACTCCGTCGGCGGGGCCCAGCTCGCGTGGCTTACCCGCACGATGCATCAACACGGCCTCATCGCGAGCTTCGGCAACGCAGGCGGCATAGAGCTCAACACCACGGTGCTGCCGTTCATATTGCGAGGCGTGCGCCTCATCGGCGTCGATTCGGCGCAGACGCCCATGCCGCTGCGGCAGCAGGTCTGGCAGCGCCTCGCCAAGGATCTCAAGCCGCGGCATCTGTCGGCGGTCGCCACCACGATAGGATTGGATGACCTGCCGCGGCATTTCGAAGCCGTGCTGAACGCACAACACAGAGGCAGGGCAGTCGTGAAAATGTAGCGGCGGACCGCACCGCCCGGAGGAGGCGAGATGGAGGCATACAAGACGTTGTACACGCGCTCCATACGAGAGCGCGAGGCGTTCTGGGCGGAGGAAGCGCAAGCCATCCACTGGCACGGGCCATGGCAGCGGGTTCTCGATTACAGCCGTCCGCCGTTCGCGCGCTGGTTCGTCGGCGGTCTTACGAATCTCTGCTACAACGCCGTCGACCGGCATCTCGCCGCGCGCGCATCGCAGAAAGCGCTGGTGTACATCTCCAGCGAGACCGATCAGCGCCGCGACTACACCTATCAGCAGCTTCATCGCGAAGTGAATCGGTGCGCGGCGATGATGCGCACGGTCGGAGTGGGCCCTGGCGATCGCGTGCTCATTTACATGCCGATGATTCCCGAGGCCGTGTTCGCGATGCTCGCCTGTGTGCGCATAGGCGCCATTCATTCGGTCGTGTTCGGCGGGTTCGCGGCAGCAAGCCTGGCAACACGCATCGACGACGCGCGTCCGACGCTAATGATCACCGCCGATGCGGGGATGCGCGGCGGCAAGGCGATAATCTATAAGCACCTCGTGGACGAAGCGGTCCGCACCGCAGCGCATCCGCCTCGCTCGGTCGTCATCGTCGATCGCGGCATAGACAAGGGCATGGCGCGCGTGGACGGACGCGATCTCGATTACGCGACGCTCGTGGCGCAGCACGACGGCGTCGAAGTTCCCGTGGTATGGCTCGAATCGAACGAACCCTCGTACATTCTGTACACCTCGGGAACGACTGGACGGCCGAAAGGCGTGCAGCGCGACACGGGCGGCTATGCGGTCGCGCTGGTCTCCTCCATGCGCCGCATCTATTGCGGCGACCCGGGCGAGACCATGTTCACGACCTCGGACATCGGCTGGGTCGTGGGACACTCGTATATCGTTTATGGGCCGCTGCTGCGCGGCATGACCACGATACTCTACGAAGGGCTGCCGATACGGCCCGACGCCGGCATCTGGTGGAAGATCGTCCAGGAGGAAAAGGTATCGGTGATGTTTTCATCTCCGACGGCGGCGCGCGTTCTCAAGAAGCAGGACCCGGCATATCTCGGCAAGTACGACCTCGGATCGCTCAAGCATCTCTTCCTCGCCGGGGAGCCGCTCGACGAGCCGACGCATCGCTGGATCACGGATGCGTTGCGCAAGCCGGTCATCGATCACTACTGGCAGACGGAAACCGGCTGGCCGATCCTGAGCGCAGTGCCCGGCGTGGAACGCACGCCCGTGAAATTTGGCAGCCCGAGCTTTCCGGTGTTCGGCTACGACGTGAAGCTGCTGCGCGAAGCGGACGGCAAAGAAGTAGGGGCGAACGAAAAAGGCGTAGTGGCCATAGAGCCGCCGCTGCCGCCCGGATGCATGACCACCGTATGGGGCGATGACGAGCGTTACGTCCGCACTTATTACAACAGCGTCCCGGGCCGCATGGTGTACTCGACGTTCGATTGGGGCATACGGGACGACGAGGGCTATCACTACATCCTCGGCCGTACCGACGATGTCATCAACGTCGCGGGGCACAGGCTCGGTACGCGCGAGATCGAAGAAGCCGTGCAGGCGCATCCAAACGTCGCGGAGGTCGCGGTCGTAGGCGTCCAGGATGCCATCAAGGGGCAGGTACCGCTGGCGTTCGCCGTATTGAAGGATCTGAAACGAATAACGACGGATGCGATGCGCGCGAACGAGGAACGGGAAATACTCGATGTCGTCGACAAGCTGATGGGGCCGGTGGCGCGGCCCAAGGCCGTGCACTTCGTGACGCTGTTGCCCAAGACGCGATCGGGAAAATTACTGAGGCGCTCGATACAGGCCGTCGCGGAAGGGCGTCCTGCGGGCGACCTCACCACGATAGAGGACCCGGGCGCATTGGAGCAGATAGAAAGGGCGCTGCGCGCGCCGCGTAAGGAGTAAGGACCGGCGACGGAGTGAGGATGTTACTCCGGACGCCGCACCCTTACTCCTCACGCTCTAGTGCAGCGTAGGGGAAGTGCGCTCGAGCACCTGCTGGAGCACGTGAGGCTCCACGGGCTTCATGAGATAGTGGTCGAACAGGCCTTCCTGCCCCGGATCGTCCGGTGCGGCTTCCGAGCTCACGCACAGCAACGACGCATGGGCCGTTTCGGGCAGCAGGCGCAGTGCGCGCACGAGCTCGCCCGGCGCGCCGGTCGCTGCCGTACTGTCGATGACGACCGTGTCGGGATGGAACTCCTGTGCAGCCGGTACGGCGGTCGCCCGATCGCTGGCGATGCGGACATCATGTCCCTGCAGCTGCAGCAGCATACGGAGACTTGCGGCGGTGTCCGGATCGCGGTCTACGACCAGCACGCGGCGATGTCCATTGACGGCCTTTTGCACGGCTGGTTGCGCCTCGTGCAGCGGCAGTCGGATGGTGAAGCGCGTGCCTTCGGAAGTCGCTTCCGCGTTCACCTTTCCGCCTTGTGTTTCGACGAGCCCCCGGACGAAAGGCAGCGTGAGACTGCCCGCCTCGCGTCGTTCGCCAGCCTGCTCGGGGAAAAACTCGAACACCGCCGCTGTATCGCTTTCGGCCAAGCCGAGGCCGCTCGCTTCGATCCGTATCGCCGCAGCGCCGTCCGCTTCTTCGGCAGCTACTGTCAAGCCGTTCGCTTTGCTCGCGCAATAATCGAGCAATCGTGCGAGCGCCTGCGTCATGCGGTCGGCATCAGCGTGCACCTGCGCGCGGCCTCCCGCCATCCGCAAGCTGAGCGGCAGCCCGCGCGCTTCGATCAGCGGCCGCGCTTGCGCGATGGCCCGATGCACGAGGTCGCCCACGTCGTTGACCGACGGTTGGTAGGGCAGGGGATGCGCGAGCATCTGCGAGGCGTCCGCGGCGTCGTTGAGCAGCCGCGCCAGGTACTGCGCGTGGCGGACCACGATGTCGCTCGCGGCCTGCGCCTGCGTATCGCCGCGCGAGGTGAGTCGCAGCACTTCCGCCGCATGGCGCAGCGGCTCCAATGGCGTGCGGATCTCCGCAGCAAGCGCTGCAAGGAATGCGTTGCGGCGCTGGTCGGCATCGCGTGCGGCGAGCTGCGCGTGACGAAGGTCGGTGACGTCCGTCAGCGAGCCCACGATACCGGCGGACGCGGCGTGCGGGACGAGCGTTGCAACCATCCAGCGGTATTCGCCGTCGGCACGCTGAACGCGCACGGAGGCATGCGACGTGCGGCTTTCTCTGACCGCTTCCTGGCGGCGTTCGGTAATCTCATGGCGGTCGTCCGGGTGTATGCGCTCCCTCCATTTCGCCGCAGCATCGCCGGCGAGACCGAGCTCGTCCATCATCGCGGTATTCACGAGATCGACTTCATCGCCGCTTTCGGTCCACAGCATCGCGGGCGCATGCTCGGCGACGGCGCGCAAGCGACCTGCGTCGCGCTTCAGCGCGTCTTCGAGGTTCTTGCGGTAATGAATGTCGCTCGCGCTGGCGATGTACCCCAGAAATGTGCCGGCATCGTCGAAGCGCGGCGTCACCACGTCGAGCACCCAGCGATGAGTGCCGCTGCGATCGCGAAGACGGTATTCCAGATAAGTGGGACTGCGTTGAGTCCGTATTTCGTGCAGCGCGCGCGTGATCTGCTCGCGATCGTCGGGATGTATCAATTGCGTCCAGCGCTGGCCCAGTCCATGGTCCGCAGGCAGTCCCGTGTAGCGCTGCCATTGCGCGTTCCAGTACGTCGCCTCTCCACCGCCGTCTGCAATGCGGATCAGCGCCGGTGTGTCTTCGATGGCGCGGCGCAGCCTGGCTTCGCTGTCGCGCAAAGCCGTGTCGGCGCGCTTGCGCTCCGTGATGTCCCGCACGACGATCTGCACTGCGCGCTCCCCCGAGGCCTCGTACAGGGCGGTTTCGATCTCCGCATCGATGACGTTGCCGTCGAGGCGCACAACCTTCACTTCGAGCGGCGCTTCGGAGGGCTTGCGCCGCAACACCCGCTGTATGCGTTCCTGGAACGGTTTGTGGCCGGGCTGCTGTATGAAATCGAGTATCGACTTGCCGAGCAGCTGCTGCTCGTCCCGCGCGGCGAGCAGACGGATGCAGGCCGCGTTGACGTGCACGAGCTTGTTGTCGCGGTCGATGAACATCGGCTGCGGCGAGCTTTCGAATATGGCGCGATAACGCGCTTCCGCCGCTTTCAGGTCGCGCTCGGTGCGCTGCTGTGCCGTCCAGTCCGTGTAGATGGCGCAAACGGCGTACGGCTTTCCGGCCTGATCACGCAGAGCGATCTTGGAGGCCGCATAATCGATCGACGCATCGCGCAGCTGGACGGTGCCTTGGGATTGGACGGAGCCCGCAGAGGAGAGGGCTTCGTCATCGTTCTCATGCAAGCGGTCGGCGGCCTCCCAGGGGAGCACTTCATGATCCATCTTGCCCTTGAGGCTCCCCGGTGCGGTATGCACGAACGCCTCGTACGCCGGATTCGTGTACAGATACCGCCCTTGCGTGTCCTTCACGCACACCGGGGCAGGCAGATGGTCGAACATCGCGCGCAGGGCGCTTTCGTTTTCCCGCGTGTACGTTTCCGCCTGATAGCGGTCGGTGACGTCTTCGGCGGCGAACGCGATTCGCATCACCCGGCCGCTCGCGTCCTTCAACGGCGAGCAGCTCACCGCCCAGTGCAGATCCCGCTTGGGGCTTGCTGGCGTGCGCACCGCGATCCAGGTGTTGATGCTCGACGCGCCGCTCTGTATTACGCGCTCGAGCAAGGGCTCGGCGGCGCTCGCGACGTTGGGCAGGACCTTGCGCAGCGGCTTGCCGAGGTGATCGGCGGGGCGCAAGCCGCTCATTTCTCCGAGTCTTTCGTTGACGCGGAGGAATCTCAGCTGCGTGTCGAGCAGTGCCAGTCCTACGGGCGCTGCCTGATACAGGGTCGCAAGCTCTTCGCTTTCGTGTCTCGCCTGTTCCACGCGCTCGATTGCGGCATTCTCCGCCTGCTTGCGTTCGGTGATGTCCGTCGCGAGCATGAGCCAGGCTGAAGCGTCGTCGCCGATGCGGTACACGGCCGTATGCAAAAGCCAATGCAGCGGCTCGCCGCCGCGTGTCCATACCGTGATTTCCAAGGGCGCATCGTTGCCGCGCGTGAAGCGGTCGCGCAGTGCGTCGCGGGCGGCTGCCTGTCGGTCGGCCGCGACACGCTGGCCGCGAGCAAGCCAGGCCTGCACGTTGGGGATGTCTTTGGTCGTGTAGCCGGTGAGCCGCGTAAAGACCGGATTGAGCGCCTCGATCTCGCCGGAGGGCTGCATGAGCATGACAGCGAGCGGCGACTGCTCGACCCAGTTGCGCAACATCTCGGCAGTTCGCGGTGCCTCCGAAGGCGGTGGCGGATCCGGGCTGTACACCGGGGTGCCGTCTGCGACGGTCTCAACCGGCTCGGCATCGATAATGGTCCCTTCCCCCGCGCGGAACACGGGCGAGCGTTCGACCACCGTCTCGCGCATGATGTGACGTTCTTCCATGCGGGCACGCCGCTCGCGCTGCACGAGGCGATAGCTGGAACCGGCGAGCGCGAGAGCGACGACCGCGGTGAGAAGCAGCGCGACGAGCAGATAGTACATCTCGCGCGAATTGCTGGAGCGCGATGCGTCGTCCGC
Source organism: Rhodospirillaceae bacterium (assembly GCA_050260255.1). Classification (GTDB taxonomy): domain Bacteria; phylum Pseudomonadota; class Gammaproteobacteria; order Burkholderiales; family SG8-41; genus JAQGMV01. The sequence goes on from JBLNBW010000158.1 coordinate 7,878, forward strand.
CGCTTTGGAACCTGCCCGGGCCGGCGGCGCCGATTCCGCCGGCGTACTGGTGGATGCCGATGTCGTGGGTGCCGTGGCCTGTGGTGGCGTGACGCCCTGGGACACGCCGGCACCGTCGTTCGGCACTTTGCGCTCGCGCTCGAAACGCTCGAAGGCGTCCCGAGTTTGCTCCAGCGCGTGCTGCGTCTGGGCCTGCTGCCGTACGTCCATGTACCACAGTCCCAGGCCGACCGCGACGGCCAGGACCAGGAACACGACTGCCATTACGGGAGTTTTCTCGGAGAGTCGCATGGTAGCCTCCGCCCTTTTTTACATGGTGAACCGTTTCTCGCCGCGTGCTTGCGGAGAAAACGGGCGGGCCTTCCACGCGCCGTGAGGGGAGGCAGCATCGAGTTCGCGGACGCCGGGGCTGTGCGGCTGCTCCCTGATCTCGTTACTGTCTGCCGGGCAGGTCGCACCGGCGGGAAGCCGATGCATGCCATTGCTGGCGGAGAGAGCGGGATTCGAACCCGCGACACGCTTTTGACGTGTACACGCTTTCCAGGCGTGCGCCTTCGACCGCTCGGCCACCTCTCCGTGAAGGGCCGGATTCTACCATAGCAACACCTATGCCCGGTGATGACCTGGCGGCTCAGTGCGCAAGAACCGGCATCAGCAAGCCCGCGCCGTAACCGACGATCTGTCCGAACAGCAAGGCAGCGATCGTCGCGATTCCGAGACAGATGCCTGCTTCGCTCCGCGGGACCCCGAGCACGAGGTGCAGACCGAGGTATGCGACGTAGCTGGAATGCATGAGCGCAAGGGCAATGATGGCGGCAAGGGACGGGTGGAGCAGGGTTACTGACGACAGAAGCACTGGTGTCGCCGCATAGCTTGCCAGCATGAGGGCACGGCGCAGATCGCGGTGAGCGGAAAACAGCGGCAGAAGCAGATTCAGCACCGCAGCGCCCGATGCAACGGCAAGCCAGACGCCTGCATACGTCAGGAACGCCACTTTGGCGGCGATCACCGGCGAACCGTGCGCCGAAAGTGGAGTCACCGGCGTCGCAACAGGCGGTGCGCCGCCCATGGCTGTCGCGAAGGGCGAATCGTATGCCAGTGGTGTAAGCCAGCCGGCGACCACCGAATCCGTCTCCACGAGGGCCAGCCATACGGCGACGCCTGCCGGGACGAGGGCGAGCAGCCCGAGATATCGCCCCACGAAATGACAAGCCGGGTTGCGTGCGGCCTCATGCCACGCGCGCTCGGGCGTGAACGTGAAAGAGAGCATGAGGCGCGCGCTGCGGACCATGCCTCGTCAGAACACGGTGCGGCCGGTCGCTTCGAGCGCGATCTTGATCTTGAAGTAGGTGAGGACCGTCCAGAACACCGCCACGACGAGCGGCGTGAGCAGCCAGATGTGCCGGTCGAGTATGAATCGCGGCGTGATGAAGCGCGTCAGCTTGAACACCGGAGCGGTGATCGTCTTGAACATGACGTACACGAAGTTGCGCTCGCGGCTCGCGCCCGCAAACACGTACAGCACGCCCTGTCCGAGGAGCGACAGTCCCGCGATTTCGGTCAGCGCCTTCAGTATCGTGACGAGTGTGAACGACATGAGCGAAAATCGTCTTCGATGTCCGGATCCTATTCTAGCCAATCGCAGTCGACGCCGCTTGCACGATGGACTATCGGATTGGACAATGAGGTGACGACACAGGGGGAGATACGCGGATGCAGGTAGAGTACTGGCGGCGCTACTTCAGGGCACGCGCTTACGAGCTCCTGCGCCGCCCCGATGCCGCACTGGCGGAGTATCGGGCCATCGCTGCCATGGCGCCCGACAACCCACGCGTCCTGAACGCGATGGGCTACCGGCACGCCATGCGCAAGGAATGGCCGGACGCCGCGCGTTGCTTTGCAGATGCGTTGACCGTTTTTCCCCATGATGCGATCGCCTGGTTCAATCTCGGTTTTGTCGAAGAGTCGCGAGGCGAATACGAAGCCGCCGTCGCCGCTTTTGCGCGGGCGGTGGAGCTCAAGCCGGCACTCGACCGCGCATGGTATGGCCTCGGCATGTGCAACGCCAAACTGGGCCGACATGCCGCCGCGGTTCAGGCGCTCACCGAGGCTGCCACGCTGCAGCCTATGAACGGAATCGCCTGGTATGCGCTCGGCATGGCGCACCATGCGAACCGCTCGCCTGAAAAAGTGGCCGAAGTGGTGAAGCATCTGTTCCGTTTCGATCCTGTGATGACTCGGCGCCTGATACAGGACAGCGGACGCAGCGATCTTTCTCATCTCGTTCACGATCTGCGCGTCTAGCGCGCGAAAAAAAGGCCTGCTCGCGCAGGCCTTTCAGGTGGTGCTCCTCCTCGAATTTATGCGGCTCTGGTGTCGATGTCGCCCGCGAGGTGCGGATAACGCACGTGGTCAACGAGCTCCTGCACCGCAGTGCTCGGTGCCGGCGTGAGGTACGTGCCGATGATCACGCCGAGGAAGCCGGCGGGTATGCCGAAGATACCGGCCGAGATCGGTGTGATGCCGTACCACAGCGGCATGTTGACGCCGAAGAAGGGATAGCGCGTATACATGTAATACATGCAGACGCCGAGACCCACCAGCATCCCGAGTATTGCGCCGGCCTTGTTCGCGCGCTTCCAGAACACCCCGCATACGAGCGCCGGGAAGAATGCCGAAGCCGCCAACGAGAACGCTGCACCGACCAGGAACAAGATGTCACCCGGCTTGAGCGACGTCACGTAGGCAGCGACGAGTGCGACGACGAGCAGCAGGCTCTTAGCGATGGTGAGACGGCGCTTGGTCGGCGCATTCGGATCGATCATCTTGTAATAGACGTCGTGCGAAAGCGCATTGGCGATGGTCAGCAGCAGGCCGTCGGCGGTGGACAACGCGGCTGCGAGACCGCCCGCGGCGACGAGGCCCGAAATGACATACGGCAGCCCCGCGATCTCCGGCGTGGCAAGCACGACGATATCGCCGCCGATGAGGATCTCCGCGCGCTGCACGATGCCGTCGCCATTTGCATCGGCCAGCGAGATGAGCGTCGCGTCGACGTGGCGCCATGCTTCCACCCACTTCGGCAGCTGCGCGAACGCGGTGCCGACGAGATTCTGGTACACCTCGTACTTCACCAGGACCGCGAGCGCGGGCGCGGTGAAATACAGCAGGAAGATGAAGAACAGCGACCAGAACACCGACTGGCGGGCCTCTTTTACGCTTGGCGTCGTGTAGTACCGCATCAGGATGTGCGGCAACGCTGCCGTGCCCACCATCAAGCAGAACACGAGTGCGAGGAAGTTGAGCTTCGCCGTGTCGCGCGCCTTCTCGTCCTTGCCCGGGAACGGTTCGGCGTGCGGCCTGTTCGGTCCGGCGCGCGCTGCGAGTCCCTTGTCCTTGGTCCACTGTGCTTTGGCGGAGTCGAGATCCTTGAAGGCCGCCGCGTTTGCTTCGGCTGCCTTGATCTGGTCCGCCGGCGCGTTGGCAGCCTTCAGATCCGCGACGCGCTTTTCGGCTTGGGCCTTGCCTTCCGCGTATGCCGCCTCGGGGTTCTTCAGCGCTGCGGTCGCTGCATCGGCCTTCTGCTTGAAGATCGCGCGGACTTCCTGCTCCTTCGGATCCGCGTCGAGCTGCTTCTCGCGCTCGGTCACCTTCTGGAGCTGATAGCCGTACACGAGCTGCGGAACCGGAACGCCGGTCTGCTTTGCGGCGAGCCAGACGGGCGGAATCATATAAGCGATGATGAGGATGATGTACTGCGCGACTTGCGTCCACGTCACGGCCCGCATCCCGCCCAGGAACGAGCATACGAGTATGCCGGCGAGGCCGACGAAAACGCCGATGCCGAACTCGAGGCCGGTGAAGCGGCTGGTGATGATGCCGACGCCGTAAATCTGCGCGATCACGTACGTGAACGAGCAGATGATCGCAGCGACCACGCCGATGAGGCGCGGAATGTTGCCGCCGTAACGCGCGCCCAGAAAGTCCGGAATGGTGAACTGGCCGAACTTGCGCAGGTAGGGCGCGAGGAAGAGGGCGACGAGGCAGTAGCCCCCGGTCCATCCCATGATGAACGCAAGCCCGTCGTAGCCGGTGTGGTAGAGCGTGCCCGCCATACCGATGAACGATGCGGCGGACATCCAGTCGGCGCCGGTCGCCATGCCGTTGAAGAAGGCCGGCACGCGGCGTCCCGCAACGTAGTATTCGGCCACGTCCGCCGTGCGGCTCATGATGCCGATGCCGGCGTAGAGACCGATCGTCGCGAACAGGAACATGTAGCCGATCCAGCGGTTCGGCACGCCCATCCACTCCAGAATCGCGAGGAGGATAAGGAACGCGACGAAGCCGCCGGTGTAGAAGCCGTAGTACTTCTTCAGCGACTGGTTGAATTGAGCCTGGCTCTGGACGGCGGCCATTATTGATTCTCCCCTTCCTGCACTCCGTACTCGCTATCGAGCTTGTTCATGTAATGGGCGTAGTACCAGATGATGAGCACGTAGATGATCAGCGAGCCCTGGGCGCCCATGTAGAACGGGAAGGGGAAACCCAGAACGGTGATGGAGGACAGTTCGCGCGCGAAATATCCGATGACGAAGGTGACGACGAACCAGATGGCGAGGAGAATCGCTGTGATTCTCAGGTTCTTGCGCCAGTACTCCTGATGTCTTTCAGTGAGCTGCATGACCCCTCCTCAGGCGGAATTATCGGCCCCGGCCCGGTTGCTTCGTTGGCGCGGGCTCAAGCTATAATAGGTTCAAATACTTACTAAGTCCTTTCCGGTTCCCCGCGCCCTTACCGTATCGCGGTATGCACGGCGTGGTGCATTGCAACGCGGGCGCTCTTGCGTCCGTGCGAGGAGGGCAAGTGCGCATACTGGTAGCCGAAGACGACCCTGCACTGCGGGCGGCGCTCGTATTCAGTCTCAAGCAGGTCAACCACTATGCGGTCGACGTGGCGGTCGATGGCGCTGCTGCCGACGTGTATCTCCAGGATGCCAATTTCGATCTCCTCGTGCTCGACTTGGGCTTGCCCCGGCTCGACGGCTTCGAAGTGCTAAGGCGGCTGCGTGGCCGCGACAGCGGGCTACCAGTGCTCATCATGTCCGGTCGGGACCAACCGCAGGAGAAAGTCCGCGGCCTCGACATGGGCGCGGACGATTACATCGTCAAGCCGTTCAGCCTGTACGAGTTCGAGGCGCGAGTCCGTGCCTTGCTGAGGCGCGGACTGTGCGGGTCGTCGACGCTGATCACGCGCGGCACGTTATCTTTCGACACCGTGACGCGGGTTGCGACGGTCGAAGGCAAGCCGCTCCGGCTGTCGTCGCGCGAGACCGCGCTGCTGGAAGCGCTGATGAAGCAGTTCGGCCGCGTGGTCGCCAAGGACAGGCTGATGGAGCATCTCTACAGCGCCGACGATGCGCCGGGAGACAATGCCATCGAAGTGTTCGTGCACCGTCTGCGTAAGAAGCTGGCGGGCTCGTCGGTTACGGTCACGACGTTCTACGGCAACGGCTATCAGCTCGATTATCGCGACAGCGGCGACGGGCCGGCACACTAGCGTTCAGAGCTGGTAGTCCAGCGCAAGGCGCGATTGCAGCTTGCGTCCCTGCCGGAACGCTTCCCTCAGTGTGAGCCGATCGAGCTCGTTCAACTCGTAAGGATTGATGCGGTTCGTCATGGACCGGCCCTCGCGTTGGCACGTCTGCTGATGACGCAGGCGCGTGAGCTGTATGAAGAGGAATGCTCGTGTCCACGCTTCCACCTCGCTGGACGGTATGCCCAGGGACGCGGCGGCGCCGCGCAGGCGCGCAACGGTGTTCGTTTCGGACACGCGGGACTGGAGGGCGTAGATCCGGGCCGCGTCGACGAACGGGCTCGCACCGTTCATCTTGAGATCCACGGTGTTGCGTTCATCGCCTCTGCCGTCCACCAGAAAATCGCGGAAAAGCCCCACCGGCGGCCGCGTGCGTGCGGCATTGCCCGCCATCTGGTGCAGGAAGCGCGGCCGTGCAGCGACGTGCGAGTGCAGCCAATCACGGAGCTGGTTTCCGAGCACCTCTTCGCCGTGCAGGTGCCGAAAGTCGAAAAATATTGCGGCGTCGAGGAGCGCCTCCGGCGTGCCGCTGTCGATCCACGCCGCGAACCGCTGCTTCCACTCGGCGAAGCTCAGGCACCACGCCGGATTGCCGGCCATCACGTTGCCCTTGCACAGCGCATAGCCGGCCGCATCCAGCACCTGGTTCACCCGCCGCGTGTGCGGAAGCAGTTCCGCACGCGCCTGTTCCGTGGTGTATCCCGGCGGCTCGATGAAAATGATTCCGTTGTCCTGATCCGTTGCGAAAGTCTGTTCCTGCCGGCCTTCGCTGCCGAGCGCGAGCCAGCAATAGCGGATGTTCTCGGTTGCCGGGCCGAGCACGATCTCGATGATCCGCTGCGACAGCACGTCGTTGAGCGATGCGATGAATTGCGTGAGCTGCTCGGCGGCCATGCCCTGATCGAGCATGTCGTCCGCGAGGCGGCGGACATCCCGGCCGAATCCGATCAGGCGGTCCACGCTGTCGGTGCGCCCGATTGCCGACGAGAGCTCCCGCATGCCGAGCCGCTGCAGGCTGAACAAATCGTTCTCGGACACGATGCCGCGCACCATGCCGTGCTCGACGACCAGCACATGTCTTATGCCATGCCGCACCATGGCGAGGGCGGCATCCTGTGCAGTGGCTGCCGGGGCGAGGGTCACGAGCGGGGTCGACATGAAGCGCGATATGGGCCACTCGTGGTCGGCCTGAACCAACGCGACGCGGTCGAGAACGTCGTGCAGTGTGAAGATGCCGAGCGGGCGGCATGCTTCGTCGGCGACTATCATCGCGCCTATGCTTTCGCGGTGCATCGTGGTCAGCACGGCGCTGAGCGGCGTGTCCGGACCGCAAGTGACCGGCCGGCGGCGCAGCACGCGGGAGAGCGGCTGATGCAGGGAAGTGAGGCCTGCCGCTTCGTGATCGTGACGCACTCGCAGCACGTGGCGGAAACGATCGAGCAGCTCGGCCGTGCGCCGGGTGCAGAAATCCTTGAACGGCTCGCTCTGCTGCAGCAGCGTGCGGAACGCCTCCGCGGGCAGCACATAGCATTCAGTGTCTTCGGCAGCCGTGTAGCTGCTGCTTACGGCGGATCCGGAAATGAGCGCGCCGACGGGAAAGCAATCGCCCGCTTCGAGATCCCATCCGAGGTCTTCCGCTTCATAGATGCCGGGCAGGGGAGCACCCTCCACGAGACCGCTGCGAACGATGTAGAAGCGGGACGCGACCGTCCCGTCGGGCACGACGATCGGCTGGCCTCGCCGATATCGCTCGAGCTGGGCTGCTTGAGCTATCAGCGCCATGTCGTCGTCGTTCATGCCGTCGAAAGGGGGATGGCGGCGAAGCTCAGTGACGATGGGGTGATCCATGCTCAATATCGCATCCGGGCATGATACGTGCGCTGCGCCGCCTGCTGCGCGTCCTTCAGCGTGACAATGCCGCGCTCGGTGAGCTGCGGAATCATCCGCAGAAAGATTTCTGCCGTCACCATCGCATCGCCCAATGCCGTATGCCGGCCGATGATGCCGACACCGTGGCGTTCCGCGATGGCTTCCAGCTTGTGCGGTTCCAGCGCAGGGTGGAGGACTGCCGACAGCAGCAGCGTGTCGAGCACCGGCTGTGTGAAGCGTACGCCGGCGGTTTTCTCCTTGAGCTGCAGAAAACGCATGTCGAACGCTGCATTGTGCGCCACCAGGACCGTATCGGCGCAGTAACGGTGGAAGGCAGGCAGCACCGCCTCAATCGCAGGCTGCCCGCGCAGCATTTCCGTGGTGATGCCCGTGATACGGGCCGAGCTCGCGGACACGGCGCGGCAAGGGTCGACGAGCTGCTCGAACGCTTCGTGGGCGAGTACGCGGCCGTTGACGATGCGAACCGCGGCTATCGCGATGATCTCGTCGCCTCGGGAAGGTTCGAGCCCCGTCGTCTCCGTGTCGAACACGGTGTACGTGAGCTCGGTGAGACGTCGATTCTCGAGCGCGGCCGTTTGGCCGGGCTGGTGAAACAGATCGAAATCATAGAATTCGGGGCGGCTCTCGGAGGCGCGCTCGGCACGAGATGACGGGCTATCCGGCTCGGCGAGCGGCAGCAGCAGCCGGAAATAAACCTCGCCGGCGGCGGCATCGTGCTGCCACCACACTTCACCGCCATGACGTTCCATGACCTGTCTTACGTTGCGGCGCGCGAGCTCGCCGTGGTCGGCGATTGCGCGGCTCTCCCAGTCGGACGCCATCCTTCCCGGCTCGTCGCCTTGCGGAGCGCCCACGTCGATCTGTGCGTGGCTTTGCAATGTCGTGGCCCGCAGTATGACGCGGCTTGCGCCGTTTACGTCCCGCAGCTGACGCGCCAGCCACGCAAGCGTTTGCAGCATGACGTAGCTGTCTACGCGTATCCAGCCTTCGTGCACGGAGGACTGCGTACGCGCTGTCATGCCGAGTGTCTGCTCGATGTGCTGGCCCGCAAGGGCCAGAAGATCGGCGCACGGCATGTCTTCCAGTGGCCATTGTGCGCGGGCTTCGTCCGCATGCGCACGTGCCGCCTGGTCCAGACGTCTTGCGAGCCCGTCCGTTTCCTCGCGGATGACACTAAGAAAGGCCGCACGCTGACGGGAGTCGGCCGCCTGGTCCATCGCTTCCGCAGCGGTGCTTACGTTGGCAAGCGCTGCGCGCCCGCTTTCGGCGAGCGATTGCAGCAGCACTTCCTGGCGGTCGGCAAATGCCAGCTCGCGTCCCGCCTCGGTAAACGTGAGGAGGTAACCCTCCAGTTCGCCGCACAGGTTGCGTATCGGCGCAAGCTGCGTGCGAAGAAGGTCTCCTGTGGGCGTCGTGCTCACGAAATGCACCACAGGGCGCGACGCGCCGCGACGCAGCTGTTCCTCGACACGAGAGACGATGTGCGCGACGAGGGTGCGGTCTATGAGGGAGAACACCGAACGGCCCAGGCCCAGCAGCGGCTTGTCGAGAGCCGCATCGCGGTTCGTGAAGAGCGCTCTCGCGGCATTGTTGTACAGCAGCACTGTTCCTTCGAGGTTACAGACGATCACGCCGTGCGTGAGCTCGCTCATGACGGCGGCGAGGCGATTCTTCTCGTACTCGACTTCGCGCCGCGCCGCCTCCACGCGTGTCGAAGCGTCGCGTACAGCTTCGTCGTAACGCTCGGCGAGGAGATTGATCGCCGCAGCGAGCTCGCCCATTTCGGCCGTTGCCTCGGTCGTTATCCGATGGCCCGGATTAGCGGTGGCGATGAGGCGCGTCGCTTGGGCGAGCCGCAGGGGCGCAATCACGTACGACCGGAAAAGAGGGGCAAGCGTGAGACCCACCGCGAGAGCGAGCATGGCGAGCAGCAGAACGAGGGTGTCGCTGTATGCGGCGACTATCGGGGCAAAAGCTTCACGGCGTGCCGCATCGAAGGTATGCCATACGACGCTTGCATAGCCCGCCACGACGGCGAGCACGAGCACGACGCCGGCTACGATCGCGAACGCGAGCCGTAGCCACGTTTTCATTCGGGGTCGCCCAGGATCTGCTGCACTTGTCCCACGAGATCGCGCACGGAGAACGGCTTCGTGATGTACGCCGTTGCGCCAAGGGCAAGTCCCTTCGACACTTCGCTGTCCCGGCCTTTCGCCGTAAGCATGATGATGGGGAGCGTTCGGCAGGCGGGCAGCGCCCGCAGTCTCTGGCAGACTTCAAACCCGGACAGGCGCGGCAGCATCACGTCGAGCAGCAGCAGATCCGGAGGATTCTGCGCCACGCGCTTGTACGCGTCCTCGCCGTTGTCCACGACCTCGACGCTGTAGCCTGCGCGCTGCATCAGGAACTCGAGCGACAGCACGATGTTCGGCTCGTCGTCCGCGATGAGTATGCGGCGTTTAGGCATGGCTCACCTGCGTTCGCGTCCGGGGCAGCTCGCAGGGCAGCTCGGCGCCGCGGGGCAACGTGAACGAGAACGTCGACCCTCTGCCCGGCGCGCTTTCGACCCAGAGGCGGCCGCCGAAGTGATCGATGATCTGGCGGCAGATGGCAAGGCCCAAGCCGCTGCCGCTGCGCGGCCGGCTCGCGGTATCGCCGACCTGGCGGAATTTTTCGAACAGCACTTCCTGGTCCGCGCGCGATATGCCGATGCCGTTGTCGTGCACGTCGATCTGCAGCGACTCCGCCTTGACCGTCAGCACGACCTGTACCTTGCCATTCGGCCCATCGCAGTACTTCGCGGCGTTCGAAAGCAGATTGAGCATCACCTGCATGAGGCGGTCGCGATCGGCGACGACGATTGTGGGGGCATCGGGCATGTCCAGGTGCAGCTCGACGCCGCGCTCGTTGTAGACTTGCGCGAGTGTCGTCGCCGAGTCCTCGATCACTTCTCTTATATCCATCGCTTCGGCACGCCACTCGGCGTGACCGGATTCCATTTTCGCGAGATCCAGGACCTGGTTGATGAGCCGCGTGAGCCGCTCGGATTCCTTGATGATCACCTGCAGGAATTTCTGCCGCTGCGGCGGGTCAAGGTCCGCGTGCGCGTTGAGGATCTCGGAGAACGCGCGGATCGACGTGAGCGGTGTGCGCAGCTCGTGCGTCACCATGGAAATGAAGTCGTCCTTCATGCGATCGAGCTCCTGCAGGCGCTGGTTGGCACGGCGCAGTTCATCCGTGGCTGCCTGCAGCTCGGCCGATTTCTGCTCGAGCTGACGGCTGTAGGCGAGCGCCTGCGATGCCTCGTCGATCACATGCAGCACTTCCTCCAGCGACAACGGCTCTTCTTCGACTGTAGAGGAGATCATCACCCGCGCCGAGGCGCTGCCGATCGCGCCGGCGAGCAGCGATTCCGTATGGTGCACGAGCGCGGCATCGGCCTGGAGCCCGTCGATGCTGGCGAGCTTGCGCCTGTGCGCGTACGCCATGAACGCGTCGCGCGCGCGATCCGGTCCCAGGAAACGGCCGAGCAATGCGAGCAGCTCCTGAACCGTCGCATTGCCGCGCCACAATCCGGCACGCGGCGTGTCGGACACCCGCTTGAACGCATCGACGAAGAGCGCGGCCTGGCTGTGCTCCACGCCCGTAGGCTTGCGCGCGAGCGAGAGTCCCACGTAGCAGCCGATGTTCGCGAGCATGCTCCAGAAGAGGCAGTGCGTGATGTTGTCGAAGTCCGTGAGACCGAAGAGCTGCTCGGGCCGCAGCAGATCGGTGCCGAAATAGCCCTGCGAAATGAACGTGATCGGCAGCCAGCCCGATTTCGCGAACGAGGGCAGGAGCAGCGTATACACCCACACGAGGAAACCGGCCGTGAGCCCGCAGACCGCGCCCAGTCGCGTGCCGCCTTTCCAGTAGATGCCGCCGATGATCGCCGGGGCGAATTGCGCAACGGCGGAGAACGAGATGAGGCCGATGGAGACGAGAGCGTACGCTTCGCCGGCGAGGTAGAAGTACAAATAGCCGAGCACGAGGATCATGACGATTGCGCCCCGGCGTATGCCGAGGAGCAGCCCGGAGAGGTCGCGCCGCTCGGTGAGCTTGAGCCATCGCTGGCGCAGCAGCAGCGGCATGACGAGATCGTTGCACGCCATGGTGGACAGTGCGATCGTTTCCACGATCACCATCCCCGTCGCGGCAGACAGGCCGCCGATGAACGCGAGCAGGATGAGCCACGGCTCCTGCACGGACATGGGCAGCGTCAGCACGAAAGTGTCGGCGTCCACGCCGCCCTGCGGGAAATGCATGAGCCCGCCGAGCGCGATCGGCATGACGAAAATGTTGATGACGAGGAGGTAGAGCGGGAACAGCCACACCGCCTTGCGCACATGCCGCTCATCGACGTTTTCCACCACGGCCACCTGGAACTGACGCGGGAGGAACATGATGGCGAGCATCGACAGAAACGTGAGCGATGCCCAGGTGGAATAGCGCCCGGAGTCGCCGCCTTCGAGCAGCAGCGCCGCGAGCTGCGGATAGGCCGCCGCGCGGCCGAAGATGTCCGCGAATCCGTCGTACATCACGTACGTCACGTAGATGCCGACCGCGATGAAGGCGACCAGCTTCACCAGCGATTCGAATGCCACAGCCGCGACCAGCCCTTCATGGCGCTCGGTGGCATCGAGATGACGCGTGCCGAAGAGAATGGTGAACGCCGCAAGCAGCATCGCGATGTAGAACGTGTTGTCGCCGATGAAGAGCGGCGCGCCCTGCTTGTCGGGCATGATCACTTCGGGATATTTGAGGATGATCGAGAAGCTCACCGAGATCGCCTTCAGCTGCAACGCGATGTACGGGACGACGCCGATGATGGCGATGATCGTAACGAGACCGCCCAGCAGCTGGCTCTTGCCGTAGCGGGATGCGACGAAATCCGCGATGGACGTGAGGCGGTTGGCCTTGCTGATGCGGATGATCTTCGCCAGCACGTACCACCACAGCGCGGCCATCAACGTGGGGCCCAGGTAGATCGGCAAAAAGCCCGTGCCGGTGGAAGCCGCGCGCCCGACGCTGCCGTAGAACGTCCACGAGGTGCAGTACACGGCAAGCGACAGCGCGTAGATATAAGGGTTGGCGATGATGCTGCGGCGGGCATCGGCGCGCTTGTCGCCGTAACGCGCGATCGCGAAAAGCAGCCCGACGTAGGCGAAGGAAGCGAGGACGATGAACGGCGCAATCAGCATGGCTGCGGCGTTCCTCGGGAGCGGCCTATTCGCTGCCGCGCTCGACCACCAGCGTCATCAACGCGATGAGCAGGCCCCATACGAAGAAGAGGTACGCGTACAGAACGGGGATGCCAGCCACCACAGCATTGCCGGCAGCAAGATCGAGCAGCGGGTAGTCGAGCAGCAGGCAGCCGAGCAGGAACAGCGCGACGAGCCGCTGTCCCTTGACGCTGTTTCCCATCATCCGTCTCCCCGATGGGCGGCGGGCGTGCCGCCGCCGGCATCGTCAACCGACGTGCTGCTTTAACTGCTCCAGTATCGCCGGGTTTTCGAGCGTCGACACGTCCTGCGTGATCTGCTCGCCCTTCGCGAGCGAGCGCAGCAGGCGGCGCATGATCTTGCCGGAGCGGGTCTTGGGCAGGTTGTCGCCGAAGCGGATGTCGCGTGGCTTGGCGATCGGTCCGATCTCCTTGCCGACCCAGTCCTGCAGCTCTTTCACGATCTGCGCCGCTTCGCCGTCGTGCGGACGCGCCTGCTTCAGCACCACGAAGGCGACGATCGCCTCGCCGGTGAGATCGTCGGGACGGCTGACTACCGCCGCCTCCGCGACCTTGGGGTTCGCGACCAGCGCCGATTCGATTTCCATCGTGCCCAGCCGGTGCCCCGACACGTTGAGGACGTCGTCGATGCGGCCCATGATGCGGATGTAGCCGTCTTCATCGTAGGTCGCGCCGTCGCCCGCGACGTAATAACGGCCCTGGAAGTCCTGCGGGTAATAGGTCTTGCGGAAGCGGTCCGGATCGCCCCAGATCGTGCGCAGCATCGAAGGCCACGGTTTCTTGATAACCAGTATGCCGCCCTTGCCCCGGCCCACCGATTGACCGGTCTCGTCGACGATATCGGCGAAGATGCCGGGCAGGGGAAACGTGGCCGAGCCCGGCTTGGTCGCCGTAACGCCGGGAAGCGGCGTGATCATGTGACCGCCCGTTTCGGTCTGCCACCATGTATCCACGATAGGGCAGCGTCCGCCGCCGACGGTCTCGTGGTACCACATCCATGCCTCGGGATTGATCGGTTCGCCGACCGTCCCGAGGATACGCAGCGACGTGAGATCGTATTTCTTCGGCAGATCACCGCCGGCCTTGATGAGCGAGCGTATGGCAGTCGGGGCGGTGTAGAACACCGTGACCTTGTGGTCCTGGATCATGCGCCAGAAGCGGCCGGCGTCCGGATACACCGGCACGCCTTCGAACATGATCTCGGTGGCGCCGCATGCGAGCGGTCCGTAGCACGTGTACGAGTGCCCGGTCACCCAGCCCACGTCGGCAGTGCACCAGTAGATGTCGGTCGGCTTGTAATCGAACACCCATTTCATGGTGAGCGCGCACCACAGCAGATAGCCGCCGGTCGAATGCTGAATGCCTTTCGGCTTCCCGGTGGAGCCGGATGTATAGAGAATGAATAGCGGATGCTCGGCGCTTACCCATTCCGGCTCGCAGTCTTCCGGCTGCTTCTCGACGAGCTCGTGCAGCCACAAGTCGCGCTCGGGGTTCCAGTCCACCTTGCCACCGGTGCGGCGGTAGACCACGACCTTCTTGAGCGTATCGCAGCCGCCGAGCGCGAGCGCTTCGTCCACCGCGGCTTTCAGCGGGATCGCCTTGCCACCGCGCATCTGCTCATCGGCGGTGATCGCCGCGACTGCGCCGGCATCGATGATCCGCTCGTGGAGGCTTTTCGCCGAGAATCCTCCGAATACGACCGAGTGAATGGCGCCGATCCGCGCGCATGCCTGCATCGCGACGACGACCTCGATCGACATCGGCATGTAGATGACGACACGGTCGCTCTTCTTGATGCCGAGCGACTTCAGCGCGTTAGCCATCTTGCAGACGCGGCGATGGAGCTCGCGGTACGTGATGGTCGTCACCTTGCCGTCGTCGGCCTCGAAGATGATGGCGGTCTTGTCAGCGTTCTTTTCGAGCTGCCGGTCGAGACAGTTGTATGACGCGTTGAGCGTGCCGTCGTCGAACCATTTGTAGAACGGCGCGTCCGATGCATCGAGCACGCGGGTGAACGGCTTGTGCCACGTGAGTTCGCTGCGGGCGAGGCGTTCCCAGAATCCCTCGAAGTCGCGTTCCGCCTCCGCGCACAGCGCCTGGTACGCGGCCTCGCCGGAAATGTTGGCCTGCTTGACGAATTCCGGGCTCGGGGGGAAGCGGCGGTTTTCCTGCAACACGGATTCGATGGTCGACATTGCTCCTCCAGCTGCTAGCGTGGCCATGTGCTGCGCTACATGGCGATGTTTTGAAATCGGGCCGATTATAGAATCACTAAACGTTGCGCTTGTAAAGTCATAAGCAGCGGATTTTTCTGGCATTAGACGACGCGCGCATGGCATACTCGCAGCTCGACGGCGGGCCTCCCCGCATTGCAGGATAGCTGATCTGGTC
>JBLNBW010000159.1:0-22169 GCA_050260255.1 Rhodospirillaceae bacterium
TCCCCGGGCGACACCGTGCCCGAATTCGAGCGCGCAATGGACGCGTTGAAGCCCGGTGAAATCAGCGAGCCGGTGCAGTCGCCGTTCGGATGGCACATCATCCAGGTGCTCGAGCGGCGCAACCAGGACATGTCCCAGGAGCGCGTGCGGCTGATGGCTCGCCAGGCACTGCGCGCACGCAAGTCCGACGAGGCGTACCAGGAGTGGGTGCGGCAGCTGCGCGATCGCGCGTACGTCGAAACGCGGCTCGACGAGCGGTGAGGACGACGCCACACGCCGACACGGAGCATCGCAAGCCCGTACTTGCGCTCACGCCCGGCGAGCCGGCCGGCATAGGGCCCGATCTCGCCGTCAAGCTGCAGGGCAAGTCCTTGCCCGCGCATATCGTCATCATCGCGGACCGCACGATGCTCGAGGATCGCGCGCGCGAGCTCGGCGCCTCCGTGTCGCTTGCCGATTACACGCCCGGCACGCGGCTGTCGGATCGCAGTCTTTATGTGTGGCACGTGCCCGTCGCGGCACCGGTTCGCGCCGGGGCGCTCGATCCGCGCAACGGTCCGTACGTGCTGCGAACGCTGGAGCTTGCCGTCGAAGGGTGCGAGCGCGGCACATTCGACGCCATGGTGACGGCGCCGGTGCACAAGGGCGTCATCAACGACGCCGGCATCCCTTTTACCGGCCACACCGAGTTCCTCGCCGAGCGCACCCACACACCGCAGGTGGTCATGATGCTCGCCGGCGGCGGCATGCGGGTCGCGCTCGCAACGACGCATTTGCCGCTGAAGGATGTCCCGAGCGCGCTCACGCAGGAAGGCATAGAGCGCGGCCTCGCCATCGTGCACGAAGCGCTGAGGACGCGATTCGGTATTGCGCACCCTCGCATCGCGGTCGCCGGCTTGAATCCGCATGCCGGCGAATCGGGTCACATGGGGCGAGAGGAAATCGACGTCATCATCCCGGTGCTGGACCGGCTCCGCGCGCGCGGCTACGATCTGAAGGGTCCGCTGCCCGCGGATACGTTGTTCAACCCCGAGCGCCTGCGCGGCTACGACGCGGTTTACGCCATGTACCACGATCAGGGATTGCCGGTGCTCAAGTACGCAAGCTTCGGCTCGGGCATCAACATCACGCTCGGACTGCCGATCATTCGCACTTCGGTCGATCATGGCACGGCGCTTGATCTTGCCGGCACCGGGCGCAT
Source organism: Rhodospirillaceae bacterium (assembly GCA_050260255.1). Lineage (GTDB taxonomy): Bacteria > Pseudomonadota > Gammaproteobacteria > Burkholderiales > SG8-41 > JAQGMV01. Next base: position 1,202 of record JBLNBW010000159.1, read on the forward strand.
AGACGAGGGCAGCCTGCTCGCGGCGATCGAGCTGGCGGCCGAGCTCGCCGAGAACCGACGCCGCGCGCACTGATCCCGTGCCCCACACGCCGCGCAAGCGCTTTAGCCAGAACTTTCTCATCGACGGGACCGTCGTCGCCGCGATCGTGGCCGCCATCGCGCCACGCCTGGACGACAACATGGTGGAGATCGGTCCGGGCAAAGGCGCGCTCACGCGCCCGCTCACCGAACGCGTCGCGCAGCTGCATGTCATCGAGATCGATCGTGATCTGGCGGCGGCGCTGCGCGAGCGTTATGCGCCCGAACGCCTGCTCGTGCACGAAGGCGACGCCCTCGACTTCGATTTCGGGAAACTCGGTCCGCGGCTGCGCGTGGTCGGCAATCTGCCGTACCACATTTCGACGCCGATACTTTTCCGCCTCGTCGACTGCGTGCACGTGCTGCACGACGTACATGTGATGCTGCAGAAGGAAGTGGTGGATCGCATGGTCGCGCCGGCGGGCGGCTCGGAGTACGGCCGGCTATCGGTGATGCTGCAGTACTACTTCGACATGGAAAACGTGCTCGATGTGCCGCCCGATGCCTTCTACCCTCAGCCGAAGGTGATGTCGTCGGTGGTGCGCATGATGCCGCGTGCAGAAAAGATTGCGGCGAAGGATGCGCCGATGCTTCAGCGGATAGTCACGGCCGCTTTTGCGCAGCGCCGGAAAACGCTGCGCAACACGTTGAACGCCTACCTCGCCGCGCAAGACTATGCGGAACTGGGTTTGGACCCGCGCGCGCGTGCGCAGGAGCTGGACGTGGAAACGTTCGTCAAAATTGCGGATTACGTCGCTGCGCGCAGCGCCGTTACGCCGTCTTGCGCTCGATGAGCTCGATCTTGTAGCCGTCGGGATCTTCGACGAAAGCGATCACCGTCGTGCCGTGCTTCATCGGCCCTGCTTCGCGCGTCACCTTGCCGCCGCGGCTGCGTACCTCGTCGCAGGCTTTCGCGGCGTCTTCCACTTCGAGCGCGACGTGGCCATAGCCGGTACCGAGGTCGTAGCTCTTCGTGTCCCAGTTGTGCGTCAGCTCGAGCACCGCGGCTTTCGATTCGTCGTCGTAGCCGACGAAAGCGTTGGTGAAGCGGCCGCCGGGATAATCCGTCTTCCGCAGCAGCCGCATCCCGAGCACTTTCGTGTAAAAGTCTATGGAGCGCTGCAGGTCTGCCACGCGGATCATCGTGTGCAGTATGCGCATGGTCAAATCTCCACGATCTCGAAATCTTCCTTGCGTGCGCCGCATTCCGGACAGGTCCAATTCATTGGCACGTCCTCCCAGCGCGTTCCTGGCTCTATGCCTTCCTCCGGCAGGCCTGCCGCTTCATCGTAGATGAAGCCGCAGATGAGGCACATGTACGTCTTGTAGACCTGGGTATCCGTCGAACTCATAGTGGGGATGGAAGGCAATGAATTGAGTTAAAATCGAATTTTAAACGAATCCCTCGTTTTGCCCACCATCGCGATTCCGCGCAAGGCATGTCCGATCTTCCCCCCATAGTACTTGTCTTTGCTGCATCCGATCCAAGCGGCGGCGCCGGCTTGCAGGCAGACATCATGACCTTATCGAGCATGGGGTGTCATCCGCTGTCGGTGATCACCGCGGTCACGATACAGGACACAACCGGTGTGGATGACGTAAGCCCTATCGATGCGGAATGGGTCGCGGACCAGGCGCGTTGCGTACTCGAAGACATGCCCGTCGCGGCATTCAAGCTTGGCGTGCTGGGCAGCGTCGAGACCATTGCCGCGATCGCCGAAGTGGTGTCCGATTATCCCGAGGTGCCGCTCATCCTCGATCCGGTACTCGCTTCCGGCCGTGGCGACGAGCTCGCCTCGGAGGAAATGGTCGGCGCTTTACGCGAGCTGCTCATACCCCAAACGACCATCATCACGCCCAACAGCATAGAGGCACGCCGCCTGGCGGCCGTTGAGTCGGACGATGATGATGATCCGGATCTCGCTGAATGCGCGCGGCGGTTGGTCGCCAGCGGCTGTGAATACGTGCTCGTCACCGGCACACACGAGAACACGCCGCAGGTGATCAATACCCTCTACGGCGAGGAAGGCGTCATCCGTACCGACAGCTGGCAACGCCTTCCGGGCTCCTATCATGGGTCCGGCTGTACGCTCGCATCCGCGATCGCGGCGACCATCGCGAACGGTCTTCCGATCAGCGAAGCGACCAAGGATGCGCAGGAGTACACCTGGCAAACCCTGAAGGCCGCTTTCCGCCCCGGGATGGGACAGTACATACCCGATCGGTTGTTCTGGGCGCGCGAGGAAGCGGGGTCCGAAGAGGCGCCGCGCCGCGAAGGCAGCGGCGAGGACAACGCGTGACCGGACGTATTGCAGGTCTGTATGCGATCACCCCCGACCTGTCCGACACGGAGCTTCTCTGCCGTCAGGTAAAAGCCGCGCTCTCGGGCGGTGCCGCCGTCCTCCAATACCGCAACAAGACGGCGCCGGCCGCGCTGCGCCGCGAACAGGCGACCCGGGTCCAAGCGATTTGCCGCGAGCATAGCGTGCCGCTGATCGTGAACGACGATGTCGATCTCGCAGTCGCCATCCGGGCGGACGGCCTGCATCTCGGAATGGACGATGGCCCCGTGCGCGTTGCGCGCGAGCGTATCGGCGCCGATATGATGTTGGGGATTTCCTGCTACGACAGCCTCGCCCGCGCCGATGCTGCACTGGCGGATGGCGCGGACCACATTGCATTCGGAGCCGCGTTCCCGTCGCGCGTGAAACCGAATGCCGTGCATGCGAGCATGGCGCTTTATGCGCAGGCACGCGCCCGTTATCGCGTCCCCATCGTCGCCATTGGTGGAATCACGCTCGGAAATGCGCCCGACCTCATTCGAGCGGGCGTCGATGCGATCGCCGTGATTTCGGCTTTGTTCGGTGCACCGAACATCAAGCAAGCCGCCTCTTCTTTCGCAGCCTTGTTTTCGGGATCGGTATGAAAACCAGCCGCAAGCTTTTCGCCCACGCGCAGCTGATGATACCCGGTGGGGTTAATTCCCCGGTGCGCGCGTTCCGCTCCGTCGGTGGCACGCCGTTGTTCGTAAGACGCGGCAAGGGTGCGTGGATCTGGGATGCCGACGGCAACAGCTACGTCGACTACGTGTGCTCGTGGGGACCGCTGATCGCAGGGCACGCGCATCCGGACGTGGTGAAAGCCGTGCAGCAGGCGGCCGACAAAGGGCTGTCGTTCGGCGCGCCGACGGAAATCGAAATCGAAATGGCGGAGCTGCTTTGCAAGCTCGTGCCCAGCATGGAGCAGGTGCGGCTCGTGAGCTCGGGCACGGAAGCGACGATGAGCGCCATTCGCCTCGCACGCGGGTACACCGGCCGCGCGAAGATCATCAAGTTCGAAGGCTGCTATCACGGCCATGCCGACGCGCTGCTGGTGAAAGCAGGGTCCGGAGCGCTGACGTTCGGACAGCCGTCGTCGGCCGGTGTGCCGGAGGAGACGGCCGCGCATACGCTCGTGCTGGATTACAACAACGAAATCGCGCTCGAGCAGGCTTTCGAGCGCGACGGCGACAATATCGCTGCCGTCATCGTCGAGCCCGTCGCGGGCAACATGAACCTCGTGGCACCGCAGCCGCGCTTTCTGTCGACGCTGCGCAAGCTGTGCACGCAGCACGGCGCGGTGCTGATTTTCGATGAAGTAATGACAGGCTTTCGCGTGGCGCTCGGCGGCGCGCAATCGCTGTACGGCATCAAGCCTGACCTCACGACGCTGGGGAAGGTGGTGGGCGGAGGCATGCCGGTCGCGGCGTTCGGCGGCCGACGCGACATCCTGGAGTCGCTCGCGCCGGCCGGGCCGGTGTATCAGGCCGGCACGCTCTCCGGCAATCCTGTTGCGCTTGCAGCGGGCCTTGCGACGCTTAAGATCGTTCAGATGCCCGGCTTCTACGAAAAGCTCACGGACGCCACACGCCAGTTGTGCGAGCGGCTCACGTCCGCCGCGCAGAAGGCGGGGATCAGCTTCTGCGCACACAGCGTCGGCGGCATGTTCGGCCTTTATTTCAGAGAAACGCCGCCCGCGAGTTACAGCGAAGTGATGAGCTGCGACAAGGAGACGTTCAACCGCTTCTTCCACGCGATGCTGGCGGAGGGCGTTTACTTCGCGCCCTCTGCATACGAGGCGGGATTCGTATCGTCGGCGCACGGCCCCGCAGAAATCGAGAAGACGGTGCAGGCAGCCGCTGCTGTATTTGCGACGCTGCGTTGATCCGCAGCGTCAGGTCCATAAACGACAAAGGCGGCCACAGCCGCCTTTCCTAACATCGCGATGTCCGTCTACCGCAGGCCCGCAACATACTCCGCGACAGCCGCTATTTCCTTGTCGGACATCTTGCCGGCGGTCGTGCGCATCATCGCGTTCGTGTCATTGGCGCGCTCGCCGGCGCGGAAAGCCTTGAGCTGCGCGACGATGTACTCCGGATGCTGGCCGGCAAGGCGCGGAAACTGGGCCGGTATGCCGCTTCCGTTCGGCGAATGACAGCCCGAGCATGCCGGTACGCCCTTGCTTGCGATGCCGGCGCGGTAGATGGCCTGACCGATCTTGACGAGCTCGGGATTGCGCGCTGCTCGGGGTTTTGCCTTCTGCTCGGAAAAGTACGCCGCGAGATTTTTCATGTCATCGTCCGACAGCGGTGCCACCATACCGGCCATGACTGCATTCGTGCGTTCCGGCGGATTGCCGGACTGCGCCTTGAAGTTCATGAGCTGCTTCAGAAGGTAATCCGCGTGCTGCGCAGCGATGCTCGGATTGGCCGGAACGGCGCTGTTGCCGTCGGTGCCGTGGCACGCGGCGCAGACCTGGGTCACGATGTTTTGCGCTTTGGCGGCGTCGCCTTGGGCGTGGGCAGTATGCTGTACGAACGCTATGGCGAGCGTCGCCGCGACCATGCGGAATTTCATGGCGCTCCTTGAAATCGGGCTGGTGAGAAAAGGCGACATTGTATAGTAACGGGCTGGGCTCGCACCAGTTTCGGAATAGAGAACAACGACCTATGAGCATATTGAAGGAGGCGACCTTCATTGCCTCCGCACACGAGCTGAGCGAGCTGCCCCGTGATCGCGGGCGTGAGATCGCATTCGCCGGCCGCTCGAATGCCGGCAAGTCGACGGCGATCAACGCGCTCACGCGCCGGAAGCTCGCCTTCGTCAGCAAGACACCCGGGCGCACGCAAACGATCAATTTCTTCCGGCTCACCGACGAAGCTCGGATCGTCGACTTGCCAGGTTACGGCTATGCGGCCGTTGCCCAGCGCGAACGCCAACATTGGGGAAGACTGATCAGCACTTACCTGCAGAGCCGCGAGTCGTTGTGTGGGCTGGTGCTCATCATGGATGCGCGGCATCCGCTTACGCCGCTCGATATGCAGCTCGTGAACTGGTATCGCGAGTCCGGCCAGCCTCTGCATGCACTGCTGACCAAGTCGGACAAACTGGGAAAGCAGGAAGCGCAAGCGGTGCTGCGAAACGTGGAGAGCGCGCTCGCGCACGCCTACCCTGCCGCCACGGTCCAGCTTTTTTCCGGGGTGACAGGGATCGGCGTACCGGCCGCGCAAAAGACCCTGCTCGGCTGGCTGAAATAAAAAACCCCCGGTTAAAGGGGAGTAAAACCGGGGGCAAAAACGCCTTAACTAGGATTAAGGCACCCGCTCAGGGAGGAGAAGCGGGAGACGATCAAACATCGTCTGCTGTATGGACGACTATAATCAGGCATTAGTTCCCGCGGTTTTCGGCAATTTCGAAGGTCTAGAAGAATCATGGACATACTCGGCAGATATCCTCACAAGCGCATGCGTCGCATGCGGCGAGACGATTTCTCGCGACGGCTTATGCGTGAGCACATACTAACGGCGAATGATCTGATCTACCCTGTGTTCATCATGGAAGGGAAACGGACCACCGAGCCGGTTCCTTCCATGCCGGGGGTAGAGCGGCAGACGCTGGACAAGCTGCTGAAGCGCGCCGAGCAGTGTGCGGAGCTCAAGATCCCCGCGATGGCATTGTTCCCGGTAATAGGGAGCGATGTGAAGACGCCGGACGGGCGTGAAGCGGTGAATCCGGACGGGTTGGTACCGCGCGCCGTCGCCATGATCAAGAAGGAATTCCCGGAGCTCGGCGTGATCACCGACGCCGCCCTCGATCCGTACACAACGCACGGGCAGGATGGAATCATCGATCGCAGCGGCTATGTGCTGAACGATGAAACCGTCGCCATGCTGGAGAAGCAGGCACTGGTATGCGCGGCCGCCGGCGTTGATGTCGTTGCGCCGTCGGACATGATGGACGGCCGCATAGGCCGCATACGCGCAGCGCTAGATCGCGCCGGACACCTCCACACGCGCATCCTTTCTTACGCGGCGAAATATGCATCGTGCTTCTACGGCCCTTTTCGCGACGCCGTCGGCTCGGCGAAGCAGCTGGGACGCGGCAACAAGTACAACTATCAGATGGATCCAGCCAATTCCGATGAAGCGCTGTGGGAAGTCGGTCTGGACCTCGAGGAAGGCGCCGACATGGTGATGGTGAAGCCGGGGCTGCCCTATCTCGATATCGTGCGGCGCGTGAAGGACGAATTCAAAGCGCCGACGTACGTCTACCAGGTGAGCGGCGAGTACGCGATGCTGCGTGCGGCAATCCAGAACGGCTGGTTGGAAGAGCGGCGCGCGATCATGGAAGCACTACTCTGCTTCAAGCGCGCCGGGGCCGACGGCATCATGACCTACTTCGCGGTAGACGCCGCGCGCTGGCTGCGCGAGGGTTGAGCGTCAAATGTCGAGCAACGCCTCGACGGCATTGAGTTTCGCGCGCTCCATCGGCTTGCCCTCGGGACTCGTCTTCACCGCGACCCGCATGTCGTGCGTATCGAGCACCACGAGCTGTACCTCGGTACCGCGGTCCTCGACAGTGAACATCGGCACCGTGCGGGGCGTTCCACCGATATAAAGCCGCTGCTGCCCGGACCGGTAGTCGATGCGCCGATCGATAAGAAATAGCTCGACTGCCTTCGCGCTGTCGGTGTAGAGCTGCAGATTGATATCGGCGTACTTCCCGGCGTTGCCGGCAAGCACCGATCCGGTGAGGTAGGGGTTGAAGCGTTCGAAGAGCTTCATCGCTTCCATCGCGTGCTCGCGTAGCGCGCGTAAACGCTCGGGGTGTTCGTCCGCTTGATAGAGCGCCTGGTGCAGGCGCAAGGCTTCGTCGACCTCTTCGTTGGTCGGCAACTGCCGCGTATCGGGAATACCGGCCTGACGTGCCGCCTTGCGCTTGGCGGTCGCGTAATCCTCGATGCCGTCCTCGGCCATCAAGCGCGCGGCAAGATGCGCGATGCGGCTACGTTCGTCGTTGCGATTACGATCGCGCGCCATCGTTCAGAACAACTGGTTGCGGACTTCCTCGGCCGGCTTCTCGCTGCTCGCGAAACCGGGACCCGCACCCTGCTCGGCCGGCAGGAATTCCTGATAGAAATAGTCCACAGTCCCGGGTCCGCTGTCACCCACGCGCAGCCCGGTCGCCGGATCGACCTTGGCCGCGACCACGCCCGGCGGTGCAGAAAACGCCTCCTCGGGCACGCCTTTCAATACCGCGCCCATGTAGCCCATCCAGATCGGCAGCGCCGCCGAGCCACCGGTTTCGTTACGGCCGAGCGTCTGCGGCTGATCGAAGCCGATCCACGCGATACCCACGAGCGATTGATTGAACCCGCAGAACCAAGCGTCTACGAAATCGTTGGTGGTGCCGGTCTTGCCCGCCAGATCGTTGCGCCCGAGCTTCATCGCCCGCGCCGCGGTACCCATGCGTACGACATCGCGCATGATGCTCGTCATGATGAAAGCGTTGCGCTCGTCGATCGCCCGCTCGGCGGTATCGCCGGCGCGCTTCGGATCGCTCTTCAGCAGCACGTTGCCGCGCGAGTCTTCCACCCGGTCGATGTAGTACGGCACGATGCGGTAGCCCCCGTTGGCGAAGATCGAGTATGCCGCCACCATCTGGATAGGCGTCACATTGCCTGCGCCAAGCGCCATGGTGAGATACGGCGGATGCAGCTTGGGATCGAAGCCGAAGCGCGTGATGTAATCCTGCGCGTACTGTGGCCCTATCGCCTGCAGCACGCGGATCGAGACCAGGTTTTTGGATTTCACGAGCGCCGTGCGCAACCGCATCGGCCCGTCGAACTTGCCGTCGTAGTTCTTAGGCTCCCAGGGCTCCGAGCCGGTCTGGGCGGCCGTGAAGGTGAGCGGCGCGTCGTTGACGATCGTCGCGGCCGTGAAGCCTTTCTCGAGCGCTGCCGAATAAATAAACGGCTTGAAGCTCGATCCTGGCTGACGCAGCGCCTGGGTGATGTGGTTGTACTGATTGCGGTTGAAATCGAATCCGCCCACCAGCGCGCGCAGCGCACCATCGCGCGGATCCGCGGACACGAAGGCCGCCTCGACAGTCGGCAATTGGGCCAGGTGCCAGCGGCCTTTGTCGTCTTTACGGATGCGTACGATCGCGCCCCGCCGTATACGTTGATTCGCGCTGACCTTCTCCCCCAGCATGCGTGCGCCGAGCTTGAGGCCCTCTTCCCCTATGTCGATCGTCTCGCCGCCGCGCCGGTACACGCGCACTCGCTTCGGACTTGCGTCGAGGACGACCGCCGCAAGCAGGTCGTCACTGTCTATCGTTTCCTGTATCGCGTCTTCCAGCGCTTCTTCATTGGCGTTGGCCGGCAGCTCGACATGACCCTCGGGGCCGCGATAGCCGTGCCGCTGATCGTACTCCTCCACGCCTTTGCGCAGGGCACGATATGCCGCCTCCTGATGCTTGGCCGAAAGCGTGGTATAGACGCGCAGTCCTTTGGTGTATGCGTCTTCGTGGTAGCGCTCGTACATGGCCTGGCGCACCATTTCCGCGAAGTGCTCGGCATGCACGGAGAACTCGTTGGTGTCCCGTCTCACGACAAGCGGCTGCTTCTCCGCTTCCGCAAGCTGCGCGTCGTCTATCGTTCCGAGCTCGTGCATGCGCCGCAGGACATAAAGCTGACGCGCATGCGCCCGCTTCGGGTTGACGATGGGATTGAAGCGAGACGGCGCCTTCGGCAAGCCGGCGAGCATCGCATATTCGGCAATCGTGAGCTTGTCGAGCGGCTTGCCGAAATAGATCTGCGCCGCCGCCGCAAAACCGTAGGCGCGCTGGCCGAGATAAATCTGGTTGATGTAGAGCTGGAGTATCTGTTCCTTCGAAAGGCTCGACTCGATCTTGAACGCGAGAAGCATTTCGTTGAACTTGCGCGTAACCGTCTTTTCTTTGGTAAGAAAGAAATTGCGCGCAACCTGCATGGTGATCGTCGATGCTCCTTGGCGCACACCGCCGGATACGAAGTTCGAAAGCGCTGCGCGCGCGACGCCCAAGTAATCCACGCCGCGATGCTGGTAGAAACGCTCGTCCTCCGCCGCAAGGATTGCGTCAATCATCGGTTGCGGCGTCTCCTGTATGGTGATGATCGCGCGCCGCTCCTCACCGAACTCACCGAGCAGCCTGCCTTCCGAGCTGTAAATACGTAGCGGGATCTTGGGCTGGTAGTCGGTCAACGCTTCGAGAGAAGGCAGCGTCGGGTACACCAAAGCCGCAGCAAAAGCGACGAGGGTCACCACGATCACCGCCGTCGAGGCCACTAGTAATAGTGGGAAAGCCCACCAACGGACGGACATGTAGGGATTCTTCCTGACAGAGAACCGCAATAAGCGTCGAGACGCCGCGATCACACCTCGTGAGAAACGCCACAGCGATAGCGTTGCGGCAAGGGTAAGCTAGGCGGCGAGTTGATTATAAGCACCTTGATCTACAAAGAAAACGGGAATAAATCGCTTTACACCCCGGGTGCTTGTTGCTAGCATTTAAAGTAAACTGTGGGCATAACACCGCAGGCCGCTATGCTAAAAGGAAAAATTAAAATAAACACCGATGCGATTGAGCGGTTGTTCAAGCCGCGCACACCGGCCGTGATTGGTGCCGACGTCAGCTCGTCCTCCGTGAAGCTGGTCGAGCTCGCCGAAGCTGGCGGCAGCTATCGCGTCGAGCATTATGCGGTCGAACCTCTGCCGCGCGACGCTGTCGTCGACGGCAACATCAATAATCTCGAGGCGGTGAGCGACGCGTTGCGGCGCGGATACAAGCGCCTTGGCAGCCACGTCAAGAACCTCGCCATGGCCGTGCCCAACAACGCGGTCATCAGCAAAACCATCCTCGTGCCCGCCGGGCAGACCGAAGAAGAACTCGAACTGCAGGTCGAGACCGAAGCGAACCAGTACATCCCGTTCGTCCTCGATGAGGTAAACCTCGACTTCCAGGTGCTGGGGCCTGCGCCAAACAGCCCCGAAGATGTCGAGGTGCTGATCGCGGCCTCGCGCAAAGAGAAGATCGACGATCGAGTGGCCGTCGCCGAAGCAGCCGGCCTGAAAGCGATCGTGATGGACGTCGATGTCTTTGCAGCGCAAGCGGCCTTCGAACTGATGAGTAAACAGTTCCCGGAAGGCGGCAAGGAACAGAACATCGCGATTGTCGATGTCGGCGCGACGATGATGCACATCAATGTGCTGCGCGACGGACAATCGATCTACACCCGCGAACAGCCGTTCGGCGGCAATCAGCTCACGCAGGAAGTCGTGAACAAGTTCGGGCTCACACCCGAAGAAGCGGAGACGGCCAAACGCATGGGCGGCCTGCCGGAAAATTACGAATCCGACGTGCTGCAGCCGTTCCTCGACATGCTGAGCCTCGAAGTGGCACGCGCACTGCAGTTTTTTTACACCTCGACGCAGCACAATCAAGTCGACCACATCGTGCTCTCGGGCGGGTGCGCCGCCTTGCCGGGCGTCGCCGAGGCGGTCACGAAGCGCGTGGAAGTGCACACGGTCGTTGCCAATCCGTTCGTGGACATGGCGGTGTCCAACAAGGTCAAGCCCAAAAACCTGGCCCAGGACGCGCCGATGCTCATGGTCGCCTGCGGCCTCGCGCTGCGCAGGTTCGACAAATGATCCGCATAAACCTATTGCCGCATCGCGAGATGCGGCGTCGCCGCCAGCAACAGCATTTCTTCGTCATGCTGGGCGGAGTCTTGGCGACCGGCGTGGCGACCTGGTTCGCGGTGCATAGCTATCTCGCCAACCGCCTCGACGAACAGAACGCGCGCAATGCGTATCTCCAACAGGAGATCGCCAAGCTAGACAAAGAAATCGAAGAAATAAAAAAGCTCAAGGAGCAGACGGCGGCGTTACTGGCGCGCAAGAAGGTCGTCGAAACGCTGCAGGGCAATCGCTCCGAAGTCGTGCATCTGCTCGATCAACTGGTGCGGCAGCTTCCGGATGGCATTTATCTCAAAGCGATAAAGCAAACCGGCGGCCGCGTGACCATCAACGGCTACACACAGTCGCAGGCGCGCGTGTCCACTCTTATGCGTAATCTCGAATCGTCCGAGTACATGGAGAACGCCAGCCTCGTGGAAATCCGGGCCGTTGCAGTCGGAAGTGCGAGATTGAACGAGTTCACAATGAACGTGAACCTCACGCGGCCCAAGAACGAGGAAGAAACGAAGGCGCCCGCGCAAAAGCCGGCGGCGAAAGGGTAGCACCATGACGCTCGACGATCTTCGCAAGCTGGATCCCAAGCGCATCGGCTCCTGGCCGCTGGCCCCTAAATTTGGCGTTCTCGGTATCGTCCTCGTGATCGCGGTGGGCGCTGCCTACTGGTTCGACTGGCAGGATCAAATCGATCTGATACACGCCGAAAAGGCAAAGGAAGACCAGCTGCGCACGACGTTCATCGAGAAGAAAAAGCAGGCGCTCGAGCTGCCGGCTTACCGTAAGCAACTCGATGACATCGAAAAGCAGTTCGGCGCATTGCTGAAGCAATTGCCGGGCAAGTCCGAGATGGACGCGCTCCTCACTGACATCAACCAGGCCGGATTGGGCCGCGGTCTGCAATTCGAGTTGTTCAAGCCCGCGGCGCAGGAGAGCATGAAGGACTTCTACGCCGAGCTGCCGATTTCCATCAAGATCAGCGGGACGTATCACGACATCGGCGCTTTCGCGAGCGACATCGGCAAGCTTTCTCGCATCGTCACGCTCAACGACGTGAGCCTCTCGGCGACCAAGGAAGGCGCGCTCGTGATGGACGCGACGGCGCGCACGTTCCGCTATCTCGACGAAGAGGAACTTGCGCAGCAGCGCCGCGCAGCTGCGAAAGACAAGAAAGGCGCGAAAAAATGATCAAAAGCGCCGTCACCATAGTGCTGGCCTGCGCCCTCGCCGCGTGCAGTGGCGAGGAGCATTCGGACTTGAAGCAGTTCGTGAAGGACTCGGAGAACCTGCCGCGCGGCCGCATTCCGCCGGTGCCCGAGGCGAAACCATACGAGCCTTTCACTTACGAGGCATTCGACCTCACCGATCCGTTTAAACCGCGCAAGATCGAGCCGCCGAAAAACGCCGGGGGCGGCGTGCGCCCGGACTTCAATCGGCGTCGCGAGCCTCTTGAAGCGTATTCGCTCGAGAATCTCAAAATGGTCGGAACGTTGCAGCAGAAGAAGCAGGTCTTCGCTCTCGTGAAGACGCCGGACAACAACTTGTTCCGCGTAAAACCAGGCAACTACATCGGTCAGAATTTCGGCCGCATCACCTCAATCAGCGATACCAATATCAAACTGCGGGAGATCGTCCAGGACAGCAGCGGCAACTGGGAGGAGAAGGACCAGGTGCTGCAGCTGCAGGATGAGCCGGAGGCAAAAAAATGAAGATCACCGTATTGGGCATGAGACGGGCCGCGTGTGCGCTCATGGTTGCGTCGGGACTATTTGCGGCCGCATCGGCCTGCGCAGAGAGCAACGCGATAGAGTCTGTCGACGTCGCTACGCAGGCCGGCGGGACAACTGTCATACGGGTCGGCCTTAAGGAAGCGCCCGCCAATCCGCCCGCGGGATTCGCGGTCAACAATCCACCCCGCATCGCATTCGACTTCCCGAATACGAGCAGCACACTCGGTCGCTCGAGCCAAACCATAGGGGAAGGCGATTTGCGGCGCATCAATGTTGTTCAGGTCGGTGACCGCACGCGCATGGTGCTCGAGCTGAGCCGCACGCTCACTTTCGACACGCGCATCGAAGGCAAGTCGCTCCTGATCTCGTTGCAAGGTCCGCAAGCCGCGGCATCGGCGGCAACGAGCGTCACGCAGCATTTCGCCGAACAGCGTCCAGGGGACGGCAAACACAGCCTGCGCGATGTCGACTTCAAGCGGGGCGCCTCCGGCGAGGCCCGGATCGTCGTCGACCTCTCCGACAATCAGGTCGGTATAGACTTGAGGCTTCAGGGACGCGGCATCGTCGTCGATTTCCTCAATACCGCTGTGCCGAAGAACCTCGAGCGACGCATGGACGTCAGCGATTTCGCAACGCCCGTGCAAAGCTTGGAGACCATGGCATTCAACGGAAATACGCGCCTGGTGATCGAGCCGCGCGGAAACTGGGAGCATTCGGCGTATCAGACGGACAACCGCTTCATCATCGAGGTTAAGCAAGTCGCCGAAGACCCGACCAAAGTATTGCGTCCTGGATTCACCGGTGAAAAGCTTTCGCTCAACTTCCAGAACGTCGAAGTACGTGCGGTACTCCAGGTCATAGCCGATTTCACCGGTCTCAACATCATCACGAGCGACACAGTCACTGGCAATCTCACGTTGCGGTTGAAGGACGTGCCGTGGGATCAGGCGCTCGACATCATCCTGCAGAGCAAAGGCCTCGACATGCGGCGCACGGGTAACGTCGTGTGGATAGCGCCTCGCGATGAGCTCGCCACGCGCGAGAAGCTGGCGCTCGAAGCGAAACAGCAGATTTCCGATCTCGAGCCGACGCGCACCGAAACGTTCCAACTGAACTACCAACGTGCCGACGCGTTTTCGAAGATCCTCACCGACGACAAGCAACGCATTCTCAGCAAGCGCGGGAGCGCGGTGGTCGATCCGCGCACCAACACTATCTTCGTGCAGGATACGCCGACGCGTCTCGAGGAAGTGCGCAAGCTGATTCGTCGCGTGGACGTGCCGGTGCGTCAGGTGATGATCGAGTCGCGCATCGTCGAAGCGTCGGACACGTTCTCGCGCAACATCGGCGCACGCCTCGGCGTCCACGATCTCTCGGGCCGCGGCATAGCGCTCGGCTCCGGTCCCGGCGTGAACACACGGGCCACCATCGGCGGTGGACTCGCCGACACCGCGACACACACCAGGCAGACCGGTTTCGATCCCGATGCGTCGCCTGCTGAGTTCTTCCAGTCCATGATGGTCAACCTGCCGGCCGGCACCATTGCTGGCAATCCGGCAGGCGCCTTTTCGTTCCTGCTGTTCAACGACAAAGGCACGCGGTTCCTCAACCTCGAACTCTCTGCGCTGCAGGCAGACGGCAAAGGGAAGATCATTTCCAGCCCGCGTGTGATCACCGCCGACCAGGTGGAAGCGACGATAGAACAGGGCACTGAGATTCCATACCAGCAGGCCACTTCGAGCGGCGCGACAGCGGTGTCGTTCAAGAAAGCGACTTTGTCTCTGAAGGTAAAGCCGCAAATCACGCCGGATGACAATGTGATGATGAACGTCAACGTTCACAAAGACAGCGTGGGACAGGCGACGCTGTCCGGCCCTGCGATCGACACGAAGCAGATCACGACTGAGGTTTTGGTCGAAAACGGCGGCACGGTGGTAATCGGCGGCATCTACACGCAGGAAGAGCGGTCGACCACCAACAAGGTTCCGGTGCTGGGTGACCTGCCGTATATCGGCTTTATGTTCAAGCAAAACCAGAAGGTCGATGACCGGCGCGAGTTGTTGATCTTTATCACGCCGAAAATCATCAAGGACGGCCTGACGGCGCGCCGGTAACACGCGCGGTCCGAAAAAGCGGCGCTTCGGCGCCGCTTTTTTTATTGGCTAACCTATTCCGCTAGAATCGATGCATGGACGACCGCAAAGCGGCATGCCATGGCTGGCATGGCATGCCCGGAAACATATTTCTCATCGGCCTGATGGGAGCCGGAAAAACTTCCGTCGGCAAGATGCTTGCGCGCCGCCTGGGCAAGACGTTTTACGACTCCGACCACGAGATCGAGCGTTGCACTGGAGTCAAGATACCCGTGATCTTCGAAATAGAGGGCGAAGCGGGGTTTCGTGCGAGAGAGAGCAAGGTCCTGGCCCAGCTTGTTCAAAAGCAGGACGTGGTGCTTGCAACAGGCGGCGGTGCGGTACTCAACGAGCAGAACCGGCGTATGCTGTCGCGACACGGCATAGTCGTGTATCTGCGCGCAACGCCACATGACTTGTGGTTGAGGACCCGGCACGACAGAAATCGCCCACTGCTTCAGACCGCAGATCCGCTGGGCAAGCTGCGGGAGCTGTTTGAACAGCGCGACCCGCTGTACCGCGAGATTGCGGACGTCATCGTCGATACAGGCAGCCAAAGCGTGAGTAGCCTCGCGCACCGCCTTGCAAGCCGGCTGACGCGGGACATCGAAACGAAGTCGCACTCCGCCGGGACTACGCAGATTGAATGTCATATGAACACACACACGCTCGAAGTCGCGTTGGGCGACCGCACCTATCCCATACACATCGGCAGCGGCTTGATGGATCAAGCCGAGCTGATCGCTTCACGGCTGCCGCAGAAGAAAGCCGCTATAGTGACCAACGACGTCGTCGGTCCGCTTTACCTCGGGCGCTTGCAGAATGCACTGCTTGCTTGCGGGGTGGAAACGGTTCCGATCGTTCTGCCCGACGGCGAAGAGCACAAGGATTGGCAAACGCTCAACCGGATCTTCGACGCCTTGCTCGAGCATCGCTGCGAGCGGCAGACGGCCCTCATCGCGTTGGGCGGCGGTGTTATCGGCGATATGGGCGGGTTCGCTGCGGCGGTGTTTCAACGCGGCATGCCCTTCGTGCAGGTGCCCACCACGTTGCTCGCGCAGGTGGATTCGGCCGTCGGCGGGAAAACGGCCATCAATCATCCGGCGGGCAAAAACATGATAGGTGCGTTCTACCAGCCGCTTGCCGTGGTCGCCGACATTGCAACGCTCAACACGCTGCCCGACCGCGAGTTGTCCGCCGGCCTTGCGGAAGTCATCAAATACGGCGCCATTGCCGATATGGCGTTCTTCGAATGGCTGGAGCAGAACATCGATAGGTTGGTCGCTCGCGATGCCGACGCGCTGACATACGCGGTGGAGCAATCTTGCCGCATGAAAGCCGCCATCGTTGCGCTCGACGAGCGCGAAAGCGGCCCACGCGCGTTGCTCAATTTCGGCCACACGTTCGGGCATGCAATAGAGGCGGGATTGGGTTACGGCGTGTGGCTCCACGGTGAAGCCGTGGCAGCGGGTATGGTCGTGGCCGCTCGACTTTCGCAGGACCTCGGATATATCGATGCGCAACAAGTGGCTCGTCTGCGCAGCTTGCTCGAACGCGCGAAGTGCCCCGTAAATGCGCCCGATCTAGGCTCAGATCGTTATCTGGAGCTCATGGGACACGACAAGAAAGTCGCCGGCGGCAAGATACGTTATGTGCTGTTGCGGCGATTAGGCGACGCGTTTATCAGCGAGGCGCCCGAAGCTGCCGTCAAAAGTGTCCTCACGCGAGGCGTGGTGAGTGCCTAAGTCATCAACCGCTCCGTACGCAGCGTCGTCCGCTACGACGCGAGGGCGACGACACCCCGAAGGTCCGCCGCACGGCCGCGGCGAGTACCAACGCGACCGGGATCGCATCATACATTCGACCGCGTTTCGCCGGCTCGAGTACAAGACGCAAGTCTTCGTCAATCACGAGGGCGACCTTTTCCGCACGCGGCTTACCCACAGCCTCGAAGTCGCCCAGATCGCGCGATCGGTCGCGCGCCAGCTGGGCCTCGACGAGGACCTCACCGAAGCGATAGCGCTCGCGCACGACCTGGGCCACACGCCCTTCGGACATACGGGGCAGGATGCGCTCAATGCGTGCATGAAACCCTGGGGCGGATTCGAGCACAACCTGCAGAGTCTGCGAGTTGTCGACGTGCTCGAGCAGCGCTACGCGACATTTGACGGGCTGAATCTCACCTTCGAGACCCGCGAGGGCATACTGAAGCATTGCTCGGTGAAAAATGCGCGCCAGCTGGGCGACGTCGGCGAACGCTTCATCAAGAAAAAACGCCCCACTCTCGAAGCACAGCTGGCGAATCTTGCGGACGAAATCGCATACAACAATCACGATGTCGACGACGGATTGCGCTCCGGGTTGCTTGGACTCGAACAACTGGCCGAGGTGCGGCTGTTCAAGCGACATATGGACGACACATTGCGCGCGCATCCGGGCCTTGTTGGCCGGCGTCTGATCCATGAGACGGTGCGCCGGATGATCGATACGCTGGTCACCGATCTCATCGATACCAGCGCGGCCAATATACGCAAGCACGGACCGGCGAGCGTCGAGGAGGTGCGGGCAGCGCCGCCGCTCATCGCCTTCAGTGAGGAAGTAAACGAGCAGCAGCTGGAGCTCAAACGCTTCCTGCACGACAATCTTTACCGCCACTACCGGGTCGCCCGCATGAGCCGGAAGGCGCGCCAGATCACCACCGAGCTCTTCGAAGCCTTCGCCGCCGAGCCCCGCCTGCTGCCGCCCGAATTTCAGCTGCGGGCCGCGGCGGACCAGCCGCGCGCCATTGCCGATTACATCGCCGGAATGACCGATCGCTACGCGATTCTCGAGCACCGTCGCCTCTTCGCGATGGAAGAAACTTAGCGCACCGCGTCAAAAAAAGGCCCGCTTGTATTGAAGTAAGCCCTTGTACTGGGTAGACTTAGCGGGTTTCACCTCCGATTATCCTCAGGCTGGCGGCCGCTTGCTACCGCAGCGCAGCACGCCGGTCTGGCTTTGTTTGTAGTCCCATAGTGGAGAGTTGCGCGTGAACCATCCTGGCCTGCCGGCACCTGTAGGGCTTTATCACCCTGCGAACGAGCACGACGCGTGCGGCGTCGGCTTCGTGGCGAACATCAAGGGGAAGAAAAGCCACACCATCATCGAGCAAGGCCTGCAGATCCTGAAGAATCTGACGCATCGCGGCGCGGTGGGCGCAGATCCGCTCGCCGGCGACGGTGCGGGCATTCTCATCCAGATGCCGGACAAGTTCTTCCGCGAGGAAATGGGCAAGCAGGGCGTGCAGCTTCCGCCGGTCGGCCAGTACGGCGTCGGCATGGTGTTTCTTCCGCAGGAGCCGGCATCCCGCCTCGCGTGCGAGTACGAGATCGAGCGTGCGATCAAAGACGAAGGCCAGATCCTGCTCGGTTGGCGCGACGTGCCACGGGATAACTCCGGTCTCGGCGAGTCGGTCAAAAAAATTGAGCCCGTGATCCGGCAGGTGTTCATCGGCCGCGGCAAAGGCGTAACCGTAACGGACGCGCTCGAGCGCAAGCTCTACATCATCCGCAAATCTTCGGGGCACGCGATTCAGGCCCTGCACCTCGCGCACGGCAAAGAATTCTATGTGCCCTCGATGTCCGCCCGCACGGTCGTGTACAAAGGCATGCTGCTGGCGCACCAAGTCGGCACTTACTATCTCGACCTGCAGGACGCGCGCATGGCCTCAGCGCTCGCCCTGGTGCATCAGCGGTTTTCGACGAACACGTTCCCGACGTGGGACCTCGCACATCCGTTCCGCATGATCGCGCACAACGGCGAAATCAATACGCTGCGCGGCAACGTAAATTGGATACGCGCGCGCCAGGGTGCGATTTCCAGCCCGATTCTGGGCAAGGATCTCGACAAAGTATGGCCGCTGATCTACGACGGCCAGTCCGACTCGGCTTCGTTCGACAACGCGCTCGAGCTGCTCGTGATGAGCGGTTACTCGATTGCGCACGCCGTCATGATGATGATCCCCGAAGCATGGGAAAACCACACGCTCATGGATCCCACCCGGCGCGCGTTCTACGAATACCACGCTGCCATGATGGAGCCTTGGGACGGCCCTGCATCGATCGCGTTTACCGACGGTCGACAGATCGGAGCGACTCTGGACCGGAACGGGCTGCGGCCGTCGCGCTACATCGTGACGGATGACGATCTGGTGATCATGGGCTCGGAGTGCGGCTGTCTCCCCATACCGGAAGAGCGCATCGTCAAGAAATGGCGTCTGCAGCCCGGCAAGATGTTCCTGGTCGACCTCGAGAAAGGCCGCATCGTCGACGACAAGGAACTCAAGGAATCGCTCGCCTCGCAGAAACCGTACGCGGAATGGATAGAGCGTATCCGCATCAAGCTGGACGACCTGCCGGCGCCGACGGAACAGCGCGAGCCCTCACGGGAATCGGTGCTCGACTTGCAGCAAGCGTTTGCTTACACCCAGGAGGACATCAAATTCCTCATGGCACCGATGGCAAACAACGGCGAAGAGCCGGTGGGCTCCATGGGCAACGATTCGCCGCTCGCGGTGCTTTCCAACAAGGACAAGACGCTCTACCACTATTTCAAGCAGCTGTTCGCCCAGGTGACGAACCCGCCGATCGACCCGATCCGCGAGGAGCTCGTGACAAGCCTGGTGTCGTTCATCGGCCCGAAGCCCAATCTGCTCGGCATCGATGAAATGAATCCGCCGCTGCGGCTTGAAGTGTCGCAGCCGGTGCTCGATCACGAGCAGATGTGTTCGATACGCAACATCGAGCGTTACACGGACGGCAAATTCAAGTCGTTCGAGCTGGATATCACGTACCCGCTCGCGTGGGGCAAAGAAGCGATAGAGGCGCGCCTTGCGAGCCTGGCCGCGCAGGCTGAAGATGCCGTGCGCGCCGGGTATTCGATCATCATCATCTCCGACCGCCGCGTCGACCGCGACCACGTCGCGATCCCCGCGCTGCTCGCGCTTTCGGCGGTGCATCAGCATCTTGTGAATCGCGGCCTGCGCACGTCTACGGGGCTAGTGGTCGAAACAGGCTCCGCGCGGGAGGTGCATCACTTTGCGTTGCTCGGCGGCTACGGCGCCGAGGCAATCCATCCCTATCTCGCACTCGACACGCTGGTCGCACTCGGCGAAGCCGGCGCACTGGGCCCCGGCATCGACGCTGCAAAAGCGTGCAAGAACTTTATCAAGGCGATCGGCAAAGGCCTGCGCAAGGTGATGTCCAAAATGGGCATCTCCACGTACATGTCGTACACCGGGGCGCAGATCTTCGAGGCAGTCGGTCTGGCGAAGCCGCTGGTCGAAAAATACTTTTCCGGCACGACCTCCAACGTCGGCGGCATAGGCGTGTTCGAAGTCGCGGAGGAAGCAATCCGCATCCATCGGCTCGCCTTCAGCAACGATCCGGTGCTGGCCGGTACTCTCGACGCCGGCGGCGAATATGCGTGGCGCGTGCGGGGCGAAGACCACATGTGGACGCCCGACGCGATCGCGAAGCTGCAGCATGCCACGCGTGCCAGCAGCTATTCGAGCTATGCCGAGTACGCGCAGATCATCAACGATCAGTCGAAGCGCCACATGACCTTCCGCGGGCTGTTCGAATTCCGCTTCGATAAGTGCACCCCGGTGCCGATCGAAGAAGTAGAACCGGCGGCGGAAATCGTCAAGCGCTTCTCGACCGGCGCGATGTCGCTCGGCTCGATATCGACCGAAGCGCACACGACGCTCGCGGTCGCGATGAACCGCCTCGGTGGCAAGTCGAACACGGGCGAGGGCGGGGAAGACCGCAATCGGTACGCGCCTATCGCACCCGGCGAGACACTCGCTTCCAGGCTGGGCGCGGACCGCATCGCGCGTGATCTCGAGTTGCAGCCTGGCGACTCGCTGAAGTCCAAGATCAAGCAGGTGGCTTCCGGCCGTTTCGGGGTCACCGCGGAATATCTCGCGAGCGCCGAACAGA
>JBLNBW010000160.1:0-15427 GCA_050260255.1 Rhodospirillaceae bacterium
GGCGGGAAGAGCTGAATCTTGAACGGTAAAGCCTTATCGCCAAGGACGCCAAGGACACGAAGGAAAAATCGGATGAGCTTTCCACGCATATGCCGTCGGCGCGGGTAGATCATACCGTTACGAACTACATTCTCCGCTACGACTTCTTTTATTGTTTTCCTTGGCGTCCTTCGAGTGCTTCGCGGTAAAGCTTCTGGGTTCCTCCGTGGTGGTGCTTTATGAATCAGTCGTGCGTCGAGGTTCAAGCCGCGCGCAGCTTCTTCACCAGCTCCGGATCCGGATCGACGCCGAGCCCGGGCGCCTGCGGGATCGTGAACTCGCCGTTGGCGTTCGGATGTATCGCGTCGTGCAGCGGGTTCTCGGCGAAGTCGGCGTCGTAGCGCTCGACGAGCGTAGGACGCGCCATCGCCGCGATGCAGTGTATCGACGCCAGCAATCCGGGGCCGAAGTACGCCGAATGCGGGACGACCGTTACGCCATGCGCGTCCGCAAGCGCCATCACCTTGCGCATCATCGTCACGCCGCCGACTTTGGTGACGCTGGGCTGTGCGTACGAGAGCGCGTGTGCTTCAAACATGCGTTTGAAGTCCGGCAGCATCGCATTCTCGCCGGCCGCGGTCGGTATCCCGCCTTGCAGCCGCACGCGTGCCAGCCCGGC
Source organism: Rhodospirillaceae bacterium (assembly GCA_050260255.1). GTDB lineage: Bacteria > Pseudomonadota > Gammaproteobacteria > Burkholderiales > SG8-41 > JAQGMV01. The sequence continues at coordinate 659 of JBLNBW010000160.1, forward strand.
ATCGTCTTCGGGCGGCCACAGCGGCTCTTCGAGCCACGTGAGATCGAGCGGCTGGAGCTCGCGCGCATGACGTATCGCTTCGTCCACGGTCCACGGGCAATTGCAGTCCACCATGATCGGGAAGCCCGCCCCTGCAGCCTCGCGTCCGGCCTTGATGTTCTTCGTTTCGATCTCGTGCAGCTTGAGGTGGCGGTAGCCGCGCTTCAACGCGCGCTCGACATAATGCGTGACCGCCTTGGGCTCGCCATAACGCAGCAGGCTTGCATAGCCGGGCAGGCTGCGCCGCGCAGACCCGCCGAGCAGACGATAGAGCGGCAGGCCGGCGACTTTACCGGCTATGTCCCACAGCGCGATGTCTATGGCCGACAGCGCGTACATCGCCGGGCCGTTGCGTCCGACGCCGCCCAGATTGCGCTGCAGCTCATCGACGAGCGTGGAGAGCGCAGATGGATCGCGGCCCACGCACATCTGTCCGATGAACCCGTCTATGGCGGCCTTGGTCGCCGTGTAGATGCGATGGCCGAAGCCTTCGCCCCATCCGCTGATGCCTTCGTCGGTGTCGATGCGCACCAGGAGCGTCTGCATGCTCGTGCGCGGCGCGCCGCTCGCCTTGGGCACTACGTCGCCCTCGATGAGCATGGGCATGCTGACGACGATCGTTTCGACTTTGGTGATTTTCATCGTGGTGTTCTCTACGTCGCGCGGGTTTGCGCTTTTGCGCCGAGAATAACGCATTTTCCAGCGCATGGCGTACCATCATGCCGCGCGTGGATGTCATCCGACCACCATGCGGACAAGGGAGAGACAGATGAAGTTGTTGGGATCACCAAGCAGCCCGTACGTACGCAAAGTGCGCATCGTGCTCGAAGAAAAGCGGATGGCGTACGAATTCGTCATTGCGCGTCCGTCGGCGCCGGATTCCCCGGTGCCGCAATACAATCCGCTCGGCAAGATACCGGTGCTCATCCGCGACGACGGCCGTCCGCTGTACGATTCGTCGGTGATCGTGGACTATCTCGACGCGGTAGGCCCGCAACCCAAGCTCATTCCCGATGCGCTCGAGGACCGAATCGAAGTGAAGCGGTGGGAAGCGCTGGGCGACGGCGTGGCCGAGGCAACCGTGCTGATCTCGCACGACTACCGCAAGCCGAAGGACAAGTGGGAAGGCGCTGAGTGGCATCGCAAGCACAGATTGAAGATCGACCGCGGGCTGGAGGCGATCGCGCGCGATCTTCGCGATAAGCCGCACTGCCACGGCGACGCATATACGCTCGCCGACGTCGCCAGCTGCTACGCGCTGCACTATCTCGATTACGCGCTGCCCGAAGTGGAATGGCGAGACGCGTATCCGGTGCTCGCACGCTTCGCAGACCGCCTTGCGCAGCGCCCCGCCTACGCGAACACTGCGCACCCGCAGAGCTGATTGCCGGCGGCTGTCGCGTTTTACCCTGCGCGGCCGATATGCCGGAAACATATGCTTGCGGCATAGCAGGCACGCCGCTTGCTGCCGGCGGGCAGCGTCCCAGCAAGCTTGGGATCCGCTGCGCCGGACACCGCGTGTGAGGAGTGGCTGTGTCCGGCGCTACATTCCTCGTAGCGATAGGACGGTTCATGGCCGCGGCGTTGCCTGGGCGGCTAGGCTCTGCGCGCCTCCAGCTCTTCCCACCTCGCGAGACAGGTCATCAGCTCTTCTTCGATTACCGCGTAGCGCTGCTGCAGCGCCCGTACGCGTTCCGGCGCCTCGCGATACACTGAGCCGTCTGCGAGCGACGCCGTGATTTCCGCCTGCTCGCGCTCCAGCGATGCGATCTTGTCCGGCATCGCTTCGAGCTCGCGCGTTTCCTTGAACGTGAGCTTCTGTCCGGAGGAGCTGCGCTTCGGCCGCGGCGCCGGTGCGGGGTCTTTGGATGGAGCGGCTGGCGCGGGCGCCGCTGTCGCGCGTTGCCGCTGCCAGTCGCTGTAACCGCCGACGTATTCGCGCAGCACCCCGTCGCCTTCGAAGGCGATTACCTGCGTGACGACGTTGTCGAGAAACTCCCGGTCGTGGCTCACGAGAAACAGGGTGCCGTCATAGTCCTGCAGCAGCGACTCGAGCAGTTCCAGCGTCTCGATGTCGAGATCGTTGGTCGGCTCGTCCAGCACCAGCACGTTGGCGGGGCGCGAGAAGAGACGCGCGAGGAGCAGCCGATTGCGCTCGCCGCCGGAAAGTGCGGCAACCGGGGAGCGCGCGCGCTCCGGCGGAAACAGGAAATCCCCCAGATAGCTGACCACGTGCTTGCGAACGCCGCCGATATCGATGAAGTCGGCGCCGGGGCTGATGGTGTCTGCCAGCGTAGCGGTCTCGTCGAGCTGCTCGCGCAGCTGATCGAAGTACGCGACCGAGAGCTTGGTGCCTCGTCGCACCGACCCGCTGTCGGGCTCGATCGCGCCAAGGATCAGCTTGAGCAGGGTGGTTTTGCCCGCGCCATTGGGGCCTATCAGTCCGATGCGGTCCCCGCGCAGGATGCGCGTCGAGAAGCCGCGCACGATGGTGCGCTCGCCGTAACGCTTCGTGACGTCTTTCAGTTCGGCAACGAGCTGCCCCGAGCGCTCGCCCAGATCGACGGCGAGCTGCACCCGTCCTAACCGTTCGCGGCGAGCGGCCCGCTCGCGTCGCAGTTGCTCCAGCCTGCGCACCCGGCCTTCGTTGCGAGTGCGCCGCGCTTCTATGCCCTTGCGTATCCATGCTTCTTCCTGCGCAAGCAGCTTGTCGAACCGCGCCGCTGCCGCCGCTTCCGCTTCCAGGCTCGCGTCCTTGCGTTTCAGGTATTCGGCGTAGCGGCCGGGAAAGGAGGCAAGCCGTCCGCGGTCGAGCTCGATGATGCGGGTGGCGACATGATCGAGGAACCGCCGGTCGTGGGTGACGAACAGCGCGCAGCCGCCGTAATCGGCGAGCAGCGTTTCGAGCCATTCGATGGCAGCGATATCGAGGTGGTTGGTGGGCTCGTCGAGCAGCAGGAGCTCGGGCTCCGCGGCGAGCGCCTGGGCGAGGGCAACGCGCTTGCGCGTTCCGCCCGAGAGTTGATCAACGGTCGCATCCGCATCGAGCGCGAAGCGCTGAAGGAGCGCATCGACCCGTGAATTGAGCCGCCAGCCGTCGGCGTGCTCGAGCTCGTGCTGGACCTGCTGCAGTCGCTCGAGCGTCGTGGCATCCGGCGTCGCCGCCAGGCCATGCGTGAGGCGGTGATATTCGGTCAGCACGTCGCGCACGGCGCCCAGCCCGGATGCGACCGCTTCGTACACGGAGTGTTGCGGATCGAGCCGCGGCTCCTGCTCCACGAGCGCAACCCGCAGCCCCGGCTGGCGCCACACCGCACCGTCGTCCAGCGCTTGCCGGTTCGCCAGCACTTTGAGCAGGCTGCTCTTGCCGGTGCCGTTGCGGCCTATGAGCGCTACGCGCTCGCCGGCGTCGAGCGTGAGATCGGCATGGTCGAGCAACGGCACATGGCCGTAGGCGAGGCTGGCGTGATCGAGAGTGACGAGGGGCATGGCAATCGGACGGCGGCTGCAGGCGCCGCCAGGGCCGGATGATACGCGATCCGCGCACCGGCCGTGTCGTCCGCACCCGACAGCCGCCGGTGCATAAGCACGGTTTCAGCCCCGTGGCCTGAGTCGGCGTGACGCAAAAATTGCCGCCAGGCAATGCCAAATTCCCGCTTGCGGACTACATGAAGCCCGGAAAGCGGTCTGGTCTGGTTCTTGCGTGATGGTGGGCGCCGAACATCGGTAAACGTTCTGACGATAACTAGGGGCTAGAAACATGAAGCGCGATAAACAGTGGAAACGTAAACCGACAGAAGTCTTTCTGATCGTGCGCGCCAGCGCACGCACCTGGGCGGTGGCGTTCTCGCGCCGGCTGATTCCCGGTGCCGTGTTCACGACCAAAGTCGCAGCAATGAGCTATGCAGCGGCGCTCGCCAATGCGGCGGGACTCAACTGCGTCCAGCTCGTCGTCGGCGAAGCATAACCCGGAATGCACCAACTACTGCGCCACGCCCCGCCGGGGCGTGCGCGATGTCGTCCATATTCTCGAGGTCATGCATGATTTGTCATATTTTTGCAGTCCCCGTACGGGGGGGTGAGTTTCAATGGAGGTGGCGTTCGGAGAGCGGTGAACGCGAGTCTGCGCGTGCCTTCGACCTGTATTACGATTGCGTGGAAGACGCCCGTGCGCACGGCGCGGAAATCGATCTTGCCGCAGGCCATCGTGGCGCCCGCGGTTCTACACTGAGGTAATGCCTGCGGGCGGCTGCCGCCAGCTCGCGCAGCCGCCCGCGGTTCCTATAAAAAGAAGACACGCTCTACACGGTTGTTCTTCTTCGCGACTCGGGACATCGCTCGTCTCAATCGCCACGGGCCGCCAGTCCGGCTACTTCTTCGCTGCGGCGGAGGTGGTGTCGACGACTCCCGGTATCTCCCTCGTCTCGACGGTGAACTTGCCTTGCAGCGCATCGACACCCGCCTGTGGCTTCGCGAGCGGCATGAGATCGGTGCGCGCGCGCCGCTTGTCGATCGTGCTCATCTTGAGCTTGAGATCACGGTCTTCGACGAGCTTGGGCTGGACCTCGCCGTCGCGATTGAACGACCACGCGAGCATGGGATCTCCCAACGGCAGCTTGTCGCCGCGTTCCGTCATCCACACCTGCCATGTCTTGCCGTACGAATTCATTTTCCTGCGCATGAGCTCCTTCTCCGCGGCCTCCGGCATCCCGGGCGCGACCAGTTGCCCGGAGAGTATTTCTCCGTTGTGCGGATGCCAGTACCGCCGCTCCTTCTCCGGCAGCGTGGCGTAGACTTTTTCTGAAATGATGTATTCCAGGCCGATGAGATTCGCCTCGCCCGTGTTGGCATCGAAGATCGCGCATTGCGCGAAGTCCTCGTTCAACTGACGGCAGTAATGATGGGCCACGACCTGCGTCTTCGGATCGTCCTTCATCGGATGGAAGCCGACGAGATAGATGTTGAGGCCGCCGGGCGGCGCCTGCTGCACCGCCGAGGGCTCCGGCTTAACGGCATCGGTCTTCGTGCGCGCCGGTTCTCCGGGCGGCGACACCTTGGGCTTGTCGCTGTTGCCGCAGGCTGCGACGGCGAGAACGATGGCGGCATAGAGGGAAATGCTGCGGACGCGTGGCATGAGTGACCTCCGGCCCACGTGCCGAGCAAGCGATGTACCCCGGCGGCTTGCGAGACGATGGATCGCGCGTTCTTCTTGTCGTCGGCGGGAACGATGTACCACGGTGCGTGGCGGCTGCTTGTAGCCCTGAGGCGGTCCGCGCACGCACGCATGTAGTCGTCCCACTACCCGGACTCCGCCACGTCGGATGCCGAGAGCTTTCAGTTCGTGTCCGGCTCCTTAAGCCGCGCTAGAAAGCGGCGGCACTGCTGTTTTATCGACAGATGCAGATAGAACTTCACGATGCGCGTGCCGTTCTCGTGCAGCTGACGCTCGATGTCCCGTGCGGAACGAGAGCGCTCGAGCCACAGCGAATGACTGTTGCGCGCTTTCTCAGGCAGCGGCTGCGCGCCGACCAGGTTTGAGTGCGCCCGAACGAGCATCACTTGCTCGCAGTAGGAACGATTGAAGATGCCGATGCGTCCGCGCCCCGGGAAAAGCGCCGCGCCGCGCGGCCTTCCATAGGAATCCGTGCCCCCGATCCCAACGTTCGGTGGATCGTAATCGGCGGTCTTACGCCATCGTCGCCTGAACGAGGTACGGTCCGCGACGCGAGTACGCGCGCCGCAGCTGCTGCACCAGCTCCTCGAGCGTTGCGGCGCGGCCCGCCTCCACGCCCATGCCTTGCGCAAGCGCGCACCAGTCGAGATCGGGGCGATCGAGCATCAGCATGTCGGTGGCATTCCTGCCCGGCGCCCCGGCGCCTACGTTTTTGAGCTCGCCGCGCAAAATTTGATAAGCACGGTTGGCAAGCACGACGACGGTCACATCGAGATGTTCGCGCGCCATGGTCCACAGCGCCTGCAGCGTGTACATGCCGCTGCCGTCGCCTTCGAGCGCGATGACTTTCCGATCGGGCGCGCCGATGGCGGCGCCCGTCGCTGCCGGCAATGCCCAGCCGATAGAGCCGCCCATGATGTTGAGCCAATCGTGGGGCGCAGCGTGCGCCATGACCGCCCCGAAATTGCGGCCGCTGGACACGGATTCGTCGCAGACCACGGCATTTTCCGGCATGAGGGCCGCGAGCACGGCGGCTATGCCTTCAGTGGTGATAGGCCCTGTGGGCAACGGCTCATCGCGCCCATGATTGATGTGTGCGGGCGGCGTGCCGGTCCCGCCGAGTTCCGCAGCGAGCGCTTCGAGCGCCTGTTCGAGATCGTGCGCGACGGTGGCCACACATGTGACGTTGCAGCCCTCGTGCACGAGCACGCTGGGCTTATCCGGATAAGCGAAAAACGAGACCGGCGATTTCGCGCCGACGAGCACGAGCTCGCGTACGCCGCGCGTCGCGGCGAGCGCATTGTCCACGACGTAGGGCAGCCGTGGCACGTGCACGCGGCCTGCGCCGGCTTCCATGCGCGCATTGTTGTACTCGGACATCAGCCTGCAGCCGGTCTTTGCCGCGATGCGGCCGGCCCACACGAGCGCCTTCCCGCGCAGCGCCGCTCCGCCGAGCATGAGCATCGCACTGGCGCCGTGCTGCAGCGCCTGCGCGCCGGCGCGCACCGCATCAGCGTCCGCCCGCCTGCGTGGGGGCGGCGCTTTCGCACGCGCAGGTCCCGGCGCTTCGCCCCATGCCGTGTCCGCGGGTGCAATGAGAGTCGCGACGCGTCCCGGCGGTGTTGCGGATTCCTCGATTGCGAGCGCGGCATCGCGGGCCAGCGTCTCGGCGCTCGTCGTCGTGCGCACCCAATCGGACATCGGCCGCGCGACACCCTCGATATCGGATGTGAGCGGTGCGTCGTGCTTGATGTGATGCGTCGCGTGCTGTCCGACGATATTGACGATACCCGAGCGGGCTTTCTTCGCGTTGTGCAGGTTCGCGAGACCGTTGCCGAGACCGGGCCCCAGATGGAGCAGCGTCGCGGCCGGCTTGCCAGTCATGCGGTAATACCCGTCCGCCGCGCCTGTGACCACGCCTTCGAACAGCCCTAGCACGCAGCGCATGCCTTCGACCTTGTCGAGAGCGGCGACGAAGTGCATTTCCGATGTTCCGGGATTGGTGAAGCAGACGTTTACGCCGCTGCCGACGAGCGTGCGCACCAGACTTTCGGCGCCGTTCATGTCGTGCTCCGCCGCCGTGTGGGAAGGGATGCCATGGGATTCCTCGTTGTGTGCGGGATTATCGCCATATGCACAGGCGAAGTCATCCCGAGGCGGGCATCGCGGGGGAATGCTACGATGCAGCGCGAACCCGTCGGGAGGAGGCGGTCATGCCGAACAATCGCACGAAGATTGCGCTGTGCTCAGCTCTCGTCGCGCTGCTGGCAAGTTGGTTTGCAGGCGGCGCGGCCGCAGCGCCGTGGGCGCCGGGCAAGCCCGTAGAAATCGTCGCCATGTCCGGCCCCGGCGGCGCGAACGACGTGATCGCGCGCGCACTGCAGCGCCATCTTCAGAACGAGAAGCTGGTCGCCGTGCCGATCACCGTCACCAACCGGCCGGGTGCGGGCGGCGTCCTGGCGTGGACGTATCTCAACCAGCATGCGGGCGATGGCGGTTATCTCTCCGTGAGCCCGATCAATCTCATCACCGAGCACATCGCCGGCGCGAGTCCCATCACCTATTCCGATGTGACGCCCGTCGCGCAATTGTTCAACGAATACGTCGTGTGGTCGGTGCACCCGGAATCGGGCCTCACAGACATGAAGGGCGTGATCGCACGCTTGCGCAAGGATCCCGGCTCCGTGAGCTTCGCGGTGGCTGCGGCGCTCGGCGGCGCCAATCACATCGCCGCTTCCCTTGCCGCGAAAAGCGCAGGCATCGATGTGCGCAGGCTCAAATTCGTCGTGTTCAATTCCGGCCCGCAGTCACTGACCGCGGTCATGGGTCGGCACGTCGATGTCGCGGTCGCACCGGTCGCCGGCACTGCGCGCGTAGCTCAGGGCGAGAAGCTGAAAATGATCGGCGTCTCCTCGCCGCAGCGTCTGTGGGGCCTCATGCGCGACGTGCCGACCTGGCGCGAGCAGGACGTCATTGTGGTGTTCTCGAGCTGGCGCGGCGTGATCGGGCCCAAGGATATGACGGCCGATCAGCTCGCGTACTGGGAGCGCGCAATCGAGCGCATGACGCAATCCGAGGCGTGGAAGCGGGAGCTCGAGCGCAATTACTGAGAAAGCAACTACATGACGAGCGCCGACAGCGCGCGTTTCCTCAAGGCGCAATACGAGCAGTACAAAGCCTTGCTCACCGACCTCGGTCTCGCCAGGCAGTAACGCGGATCATCGCGGTACCACGCGCCGAGCGCTGCGGAAGCTAGAGCAAACGCACCTCGTCGCCGACGCGAATCAGGCCGCTCTCGCCGGTCGTGCGCAGGCCGATCGCGAACGTCGGCCGCTCGTGTCCGGGAAATGCTTTTACGAGCGCCTGCATCACGGGCAAGTCGCGCTCCCCGGTGCATGGATTCGCGTGCGTTGCGAGACAGCGGGGCTTCGGTATTGCTGCTTCGAATTCGACGCTGCCGATGCGCACGCGTCGTCCCGGCCAGCGATGCTCATCCCATGCCGCAAGGCCTTCCAACGCGACGTTGGAGCGGAAGCGCACTTCGTTGACTTCCGGCACCCCCATGTACGCTGCCAGTGCGGCAAGGCTCGCACGGCCGTGCAGCGTCGTGTGCCCTGCCGCGTTATCCTGGAATCGCGGCGTGGCGCCGTCGCCGACAAGCCGCAACGGCAGCCGCTCGGGGTGATCCTTCAGGGGATGCTCCGCCAGGCCGAAGACGTATTCCTGTACTACGGAGGCGAGGCGGGCGCGGCCTTTTACGTCGAGGGCTTCTTCGGCGAGCACGGTGCTGCCCGAGGCGATGTGCAGCATCTGTCGCGCGTGATCGTAGCGCACGGTCAACCGCGCGAGTCCCGGCGTGTTCACGAGCGCAACGAATTCGTGCTTCGTGCTCCACTGATCATCGCCGGCGCCGCAACTCGCGAAACGGAAGCCGAGCACGCGATCGCCCGCGACACGGCCGTCGGCGAGCACGGTGAGCGTCTCGCACGATTCGGCGGTGAAGCCTTTCACCGGGTAGCGGTAGAGAGCGGCGACGTGCGGCATGGCGCTAATCCGCCTTCGCGCCCGACGCCTTTACCACCTTTTCCCATTTTGCGATTTCGCTCTTGAGAAATGCGGTGTAAGCCTCGGGGGTGCTGCCTACACCCTCCGCGCCGAGTTGCGTGAAGCGATCCTTGACGTCCCCGGTCTTCAGCAGCTTCACCACTTCCGCGTGGACGGTCATCACGCGCTCGCGCGGTGTCTTGGCCGGCGCAAACATGCCGAACCACAGGTCGGCGTCATAGCCCGGGAGGCCGGCCTCCGCTATCGTGGGTACGTCGGGCAGCACGGGGGTGCGGTTGCGGCCCGACACGCCGAGGGCGCGGATGCGGCCCTGCTTGATGAAAGGCAGCGCCACAGGCGGCACGTCGAACAGGATCTGTATCTGGCCGGAGAACATGTCGGGGTAGACGAGCGCGGTGCCTTTGTAGGGCACATGAACGATGTCGATGTGAGCGAGCAGCTTGAGCAGCTCCCCGGACAGATGGAACTGCGTGCCGACGCCGGACGATCCGAAGTTGAGCTTGCCGGGACGCGCCTTCGCGAGCGCGATGAGTTCCTTCACCGAGTTGGCGGGTACCTGGGCCGCGACGAGCAGGACGTTCGGCGACGTGGCAACTTCGGTTATGGCGGCGAAATCGGCCAGTACGTCGTACGGCCGCTTGGTGTAGAGGCTGGGGCCGATCGCGTGCGTGCTTGTCGTGCCCATCATCAGCGTGTAACCGTCGGCCGGAGCATCCGCGGCGAGACGCGAGCCTATGGTGCCGCCAGCGCCCGGTCGATTGTCGACGACCACTTGCTGGCCGAAGCCTTCGGACATTTTCTGGCTCACCACCCGGGCAAGGATGTCGGTTGCGCCCCCGGGCGGAAACGGCACGATCATGCGTAACGGGCGGACCGGATATTTTTCCGCCGCGTGCGAGCCAGCGGTGAACAGGATTGCAAGCGCAGCGAGAGCAACGGCCGAAAAACGCATGGTGTGATCTCCCTTGGTGATGGTGGTGCTCATGTCGGCGAGCACATGGACACGTGGCCGACAGCCCTCATCGCACCAGCCGGTCCGGCGGCGCGCCCTGATCGCATTTCCTGCATTCGAGCTCCACGCCGATGTGCTGATCCCGGCCTTCATGCGTCACGACCCACGGCCGGTTGATCCACGGCGGATTGTGGCGCACGTGCTGGTTGTGGCCGCACTTGAGCTTCGCCACCCAGTCCTGATTCTCGTCTTGAAAGTAGCCTACGATAGCCTGCTTCACGATGTATGGGATGGCGCTCAAAGCGTCTTGATGCGCGGCATCGCCTCCTGACCTTGCGTTCCCTGCACGCTCCTCCATTGCGGCCGCTGCACGCTGACGAGATCGCCCAGCGTGGCATACCAGGCGCCGGAGAGCCGGCACACGGGATCCAAGAGCCGGGGGTCGACGCGGCCATCTCTCCACACCGAGGCGCACACGTGCGCGTGCACGATCTTCGCGAGCACGATATGCGTGTTGCCGTCGCTGTGCACGTGCTGCACTTCGCATTCCAGGTGCGCCTTCGCTTCGCCCACACGGTAAGGCTTTACTTTCGCTGCCCGCACGGGCGTCAAGCCCGCCCAGCCGAATTCGTCCTCCTCGCGCGGAAAATCGCCCGAGGTGAAGTTCATGCGCTCGATGAGGTCGGCCGTGACGATGTTCGCGACGAACTGCGGCACTTCGCGCAGGTTCGTGAGGCTGTCCTTCACGCCCGCCGAGCCGAATGCCACGTAGAAGGGATCGCTGCCCATGAGATTGAAGTAGGAATACGGCGCGAGATTACGCACGCCGTCGGCCGAGATCGTGGAGATCCAGCCTATCGGGCGCGGGATGACGAGCGCCGTCATGAGGTGATAGAACGCTCTCTCGTCCCAATCGGCCGGGCTTGCCTCGAGTTCGCCCTGCGACGCGGCCTTCGTATCCTTCATCCCCACCCTCGCATGTTGTCTGCGTCGAAAAATCGTATCACACACGAGTTCGGCACCGTTGCGAGCTCGAGCGTGCGAGGCGTTGCCTGTGGCGCACCCCGGGATGGTTTCAGTCCGTACCGGGCGTCGATCGCAGGAGCACCTGGCGTCCGCTGCGCAGGATGGTGGCGAAAAGCGGGGCCAGCGGTCCCTGCTTGAACATCGGCAGACGCTTCTCGTCGACGACGAGCCAGATATCGTCGCGGGCCGCGAGGCCTGCAAACGTTTCGACATCGGGAAAGCGCTCGTCGTCCGGATGCAGGGCGATGCCGTACCAGAGATCGCTGCTGCGGGAGTTCACCACGCCGACGTTCGCATGGAGATAGAAGGGCAGTGCGGAGATGTTCTCATAATCCTCGTACAGATACACCGCGGCATTCGGTTGGCGGGCGATCTCCGCCGCTAACGTGCGCGCGGATTTGAAGCTTTCGTTGGCCGCGATGAATCCGGAAAACAGCGCCATGGCTGCGAACCCCGCAGCACCGGCTGCCACGATGCCGGCCCGGTGCATGCCCCGGACGAACGCCGCGATGGAGAGCGTAATCATTACGGAAGCGCCGAAGAGTATCGGCGTCTCGAACTCCGGCAGCCGGTACGGCGCTACGTCGTGCGCGAGCATCCACCCCCACAGCAGCAGCCCCAGCCAGCCCAGCGGCACGATGGTGAGCGCGAGGCAACCGAGATTCGCCGCCCGCTGTGCGAGCAGCAGCGCGAGCGCCGGCATGCCGATCATCATGTAGTACTCGCCTTTCTCTCCGGCGAGCGAGAACACGGCGAGCGGGACGAGGAACCACAGCCACAGGAAGCGACGTGCATCGCGGGTGCGTGCGCGCACCTCTCCATCGTGCCGCGAAGGCACCAGAGCAAGCGCGGTCCACGGAAACGCATACAGGGCAACGCGCGGCAAGTGATACCACCACGGTCCGGTGTGATAGTCGTGTGGCACACGCGTGCCGAGCAGCCGGTACACGTGCTCGTTCACGAAGTAGAACCATGCAAAGCCGGGTTCCTGCAACGCGGCGGCGACGTGCCAAGGCGCGGCGATCACCAAAAGCACCGCGACCGCCGATGGCTCAAAGAGCTCGCGCAGCCGGCGCCAACGCGCTTGCTTGCCCGAGGACCACGCGTACGCGGCCGCGATGCCACCGCAGATCACGAGCGCCGCCAATCCTTTGGTGAGCACCGCGAGCGCTAGGAATGCATAACTCCAATGCAGACGCCGGTCGGGCTGGGGGCTCCTCCAGTGCTCATGCAGCAGCACGAGCGACCAGGCGACGAGCCCCGCGAACAGGCTGTCGAAGAGCAGCGTGCGGCCGAGGACGATGGCGATCGGCATCGTCACGTAGATCCACGCGCCGTACAGCGCCGTGTCCCAGGCGAAGATGCTGCGGGCAAAGCGCCATATCGCCGCAACACCCAGCGCGATGCCGAGCACAGGCGCGACCCGTGCTGTCCATTCGTGCACGCCGAAGACGCTGTAGGCGGCCGCGGTCAGCCAGTACATCAGCGGCGGCTTTTCGAGGTACGGCACGCCGTTGAGCGTCGGAATGACCCAATCGCCGCTCGCCAGCATCTCCTCCGGTATGCGCGCGTAAAGGCCCTCGTTCAAGTTTTGCACCGGGTGGGACAGCCCGATGAGCAGCCCGAGAAACAGAGGGAGCAGCAGCACCGCTTCGCGGACGAGCTCCCGCCGCAATGCCACCAGAACGGACAGCGGCCGATCGACACTGCCGGGGACGACACGGTCGGTGCGCATGGTGGTGAAAAGCGATGCGACGCTCCCTCCGGATCGAACTTGGCTGCCGGGCATCAGGCATGCGACGGGCATGAGCGGGCCCGGGCAATCCCTTATAGCGAGGAACGTGCCGGCGGCGCCGTACGTGGGCCGACGTCGAGCGTCGCCCGTGGAATATCGAGGACCTCCCCGGACGCCACGCCGCCGCGAACTTTTGGGCGTCGTTCGGCTTCGCAATATGCGAGCGTCCTGCGGCACGGCGCGTACTGCAGCGGAGAGTGGGGAGTTCTCGCTCCCCCACGAGGCAAAACAGAGAACGGGAGCGGCCCCGTGTGTGGGCTGCTGCGGGTCAGTCCTTGGTGAGCGCGCCGGTCTTCAGGATCCGCCGGCTTCCGCCTTCGGGTTAACCTGCGCCGTGTTGCCTTACACAGGCCAGCCCAGGTACTCGCAGATCGCACGCCCCATCACGAGCTCGAGGTCCTCGCCTTTGAGCCAGGGCATTTCCTCGGTGAACATGGTTACGCCTTGGCGATACGGACACGGCAGCCGCGAGAGATCGGTGCCCCAGAACACGCGCCGCGGGCCGAACGCGTCGAAGGCCTTGCGCACGTACTGGTGCACATCGCGGAAAGGATAGGGCTGCGCACTGAAGCACGGCAGTCCGCTCGCTTTCACCGCTACATTGCGATGGCGCGCGAGCGGCAGCAGATTGTCGAAATCCTTGTACGCGGCGTCGTCCTTCGCCGTGCTGCTGAAGCCCAGGTGGTCGATGACGAGCCTCAGGTTCGGGTGCTTCGTCGCGATTTCATCCGCGATATGCATCAGCGCGTGAGGGAACAGCGCCATCACCGGCACTCCGGCCTGCTCCGCGGCGCCCCACACCCAATCCATTCGGCCCGCGAGCAGCGGTTCCTGAAGGACTTGCGTCGTGAAGACGAACCGCAGACCCAGCATGCCCGGCTGCGCGAGCCAGCTTGCGATTTGCTGCGGCGCGTCGGGCTGGTCCGTATCGAGCCGCCCCATGATGCGAAACCGCGTCGGATGCAGGCGTGCTGCGTCCAGCGCGAGGTCGTTGCGGTCGCCTTCCCAGGAGGGCGGCACGATGATGACCCGATCCACGCCCGCCGCATCCATCTCGCGCAGCAGCTCGTCTTTCCCCAACGGTATCGGGCGCTGCGGCTCGGCGCGCTTGGGCCAGGGGCGTTCCGGCGTGTTCGCGCCCCAGATGTGGACTTGTGCATCGGTGATCAGCATTTACTTCTCCTCTTGCGATGATGTGCGCGCTCGAAGCGGGTCTGTCGCTTCCTCCATGCAACTGGCACGCTGTTCGCGCACGGCGGTCATTGCGCGACGCGCCGCGACGTCCGAGTCGTGGAAGGCCTGCGGGAGGTTCCTGACGGGCCCGCACGGTACACCGATACCGGCCGGCTGTCGAACCCCATCCCATCTGCCGGGTGAACGCTTGTCGGGTGGGAAAGGGGGGATGCCGAGCGCAGAACACCAGTTCCTGCCGTTACGCAGTAAGATGTTCCGCACCCGGAGGAGGGAGCATGACGTCAGTGCATGCAGTTCGTGTGTCCGTGCCGCTCGCAGCGAGCCGCCGCGCCGCGTCGGCCCGCTTCCAATTTCCTTGTCCGGATTCTCTTACGGCATGCCGCTCGGCTGCCGCCTCGAATGCCGCCGCAAAGCTTCGCCGGTCCACCGCGTCGCTTACGGTCACGCAAATAACTGGATTGGCCAGTCAGGAGCATATGAACGCCGAATAGCATTGCAAACAAGCTGCGCACTTCACCGCAAGGA
>JBLNBW010000161.1:0-2912 GCA_050260255.1 Rhodospirillaceae bacterium
CATCGCGCGGGCCCGCGCGGCGCAACGTCTCTACGGTGAGTCGGACCAGGCGCGTCTCGACGAGACCGTCGCAGCCGCAGGCTGGGCGATCATGGAACCGGAGCGCAATCGCACGCTCGCGGAGATCGCCGTGCGCGACACCGGTCTCGGCAACGTCGCCGACAAGATCGTAAAGAACCATCGCAAGACCTTGGGCCTGCTGCGCGATCTCAAAGGGGCGCGCTCCACCGGCGTGATCGCAGAGCATCCCGAGCGCGGCATCACCGAGATGGCCAAACCCGTCGGCGTCGTTGCCGCGGTCGTACCGTCGACAAATCCGGGCGCAACGCCGGCGAACAACATCATCAACGCGCTGAAGTGCGGCAACGCGACGATCGTCGCACCCTCGCCTAAAGGGTACTCGACCTGCGCGAAGCTGCTCGAATACATTCATGACGAATTCCGGCGCATCGGCGTGCCGACCGATCTCGTTCAGATGCTGCCCGCACCGGTGACGCGCGAGCTGACCAACGAATTGATGCGCCAGGCGGATCTCGTCGTGGTCACCGGCTCCCAGAACAACGTGCGCGCGGGCTATTCGAGCGGCACGCCGGCGCTTGGCGTAGGGGCCGGCAACGTCTCCGTCATCGTGGACGATACCGCCGACCTCGGCGATGCAGCCGCGAAGATCATGCGCTCGAAGATCTTCGACAATGCGACGAGCTGCTCCTCGGAGAACAGCACGATCGTACATGCTGCGGTTTACGACGGCATGATCGCTGCGTTCGCGAAGGAAGGCGGGATCGTGCTCACGCCGCAGGAAAAAGAAACGCTGACGAAAGCGATGTTCCCGGGCGGAAAGCTGTCCCCGGCCATCACTGCCCAATCCGTTCGCAAGATCTGCGCGGTGGCGGGGCTCACGCGGCCGGAGCTCGTGAACGCGAAATGCCTGATCGTCGAGGAAACGGGCACCGGGCCCGCCTACCCGTTCTCGGGCGAAAAGCTCTCGCCGGTGCTGACACTGTACAAAGCGCGCGATTTCGATCACGCCATCGCAATCATGCGCGCGATCTACGACTACATGGGCAACGGCCACTCGTCGGGGATCTACACCGAGAACGAAGCCCATGTGCGCAAGCTCGCCGAAACCATGACCGTCTGCCGGATCATCGTCAAGCAGTCGCATACGTTCGCGACGGGCGGCGGCTTCGACAACGGCCTGCCGTTCTCGCTTTCGATGGGCTGCGGCACGTGGGGCGGCAACAGCTTCTCTGACAACCTCAACTACAAGCACTTCATGAACATCACGCGCATCGTGCGCACCATACCGCCCTACGAGCCGACCGTGGATGAGATCTTCGCGAGCTACTGGGCGAAGCACGGTCGCGCGCGCTAGGCGCTGCGCGGTGAGGAGTAAGGAGTCAGGGGTAAGGAGGCAACCCCGTAGCGCGCGGCGCGCTGGACTCCTCGCTCCTCACACCTGACTCCTCACTGACTAATGCGAACCATCCGACATCACATCGAAGCGAAGAGCCGGCTGCAGCCGGACGCGCCTTACGTCATCGCACCGGAAACCGGCACCGTGCTCACCTACCGTGGGCTGCATGCTTCGTCGGATCGGCTTGCGCGCCATCTGTACGCGCGCGGTTACCACAAAGGCGACAAGATCGCGCTCATGCTGCACAACAGCTATCAGACGGCGCGCCTGCTGATCGGCCTGATGTACGCGGGCTTCGTCGCGGTTCCGCTGAACCTTCTGTCGCAGCGCTCGCAGCTGGAGTACGTGCTCGATCACTCGGACACGCGGCTCGTCTTCACCAGCCGTGAGCTCGAAGGCGATCTGCGTGCGGCGCTGCGAGGCGTCACACGGACGATAGCGATCACGGTGATCGACCCGGACGCCACGGAATTTCTCGAAGGCGCGACGCCGGATGTGCCCGTGCCGGACATCGCGGAGTCGGACGACTCGCTGCTCATGTACACGTCCGGCACGACGGGGCGACCCAAGGGCGTGCTCCATACTCACAAAAGCGTCACTGCAGGCGGCGAGTTCACCAGCAGCGCGCACGAGCTGACGGCATCGGATCGTGTGCTGTGCGCGCTGCCGCTCTACCACATCAATGGCCAGATCGTGACGGCTGTTGCGCCGCTCGTACACGGCGGCAGCGTGGTGATGCCGCATCGCTTCAGCGTCGGCAGCTACTGGGAGCTGGTCGCGCGCCATGAATGCACCTGGATCAACGTCGTGCCGACGATCATCGCGTACCTGCTCAATGCTCCGCATCCGAAAGAGCTGGGATACGATATCTCGCGCGTGAAGTTCTGCCGGTCGGCGTCCGCGCCGCTGCCGCCCGAGCTGCATCGCGCGTTCGAGGACCGCTTCGGCATCAGCATCATCGAGACGTTCGGCATGACCGAAACCAATGCGCCGTGCTTCACCAATCCGTACGATCGCGCAAAGCGCAAGATCGGCAGCCCGGGCCCGGCGTACGGCAACACGGCGAAGATCATCGACCCGAACACCGGCGCCGACCTGCCGCCCGGCACGCCGGGCGAAGTGATGATACGCGGCGACAACGTGATGAAGTGCTATTACAAGGATCCCGAGAACACCGCGAAGACGCTGGAGCCCGACGGCTGGATGCACAGCGGCGATCTCGGCTATCTGGACGACGACGGCTTTCTCTTCGTCACCGGCCGCATAAAGGAGCTCATCATCAAGGGCGGCGAGAACATCGCGCCGCGGGAGATCGACGAGGCGCTGCTCAAGCATCCCGCCGTTCTGGAAGCGGCGGCCGTCGGCATCCCCGACCGCAACTACGGACAGGAGATCATGGCCTGCGTCGTGTTGAAGCCCGGCGAGCACTGCACTGCGGAAGAGCTGAAGGACTTCTCCCGCCGTGAGCTCGGCTCATACAAGACGCCGCGCATCA
>JBLNBW010000162.1:0-8436 GCA_050260255.1 Rhodospirillaceae bacterium
ACAAGCGCAAGCGGTCGAAGCGCCAGGTGCGCTGCACCATATTCACCAAAAACTAAATGCGCGGAAACACCAAGGGGCGCCGGCCGATACGCGACCTGCGCGCCATTGGGCACGCGCCCGGGAAGTTGGACAGATTTACACCAAAGCCGACTGCCAGTATTACGGCTGGTTCTTCGCCTGCCCGATCTACGTCGGAAACATCGAGCGGCCGGACCCGCTGGTGATGGTTCGCTGGTGGGTGCCGGAATGGTGGCTCGATCTCAACGAGTGGTGCTTCGGCGTGTGCGTCATGCTCGTGCAGATGGTGAACCCGGAGTACGACCCGATGTTTCCGCTGCGGATCACGGGGCCGCTGAAGTGACCGTTCTCGCGTTTCGCCGACCCGAGCCGGCCGACCCGCACCTGTCCGGCGCCGCGCGTTGCACGTCCTGCCGGCACGACTGGACGGCGGTTGCACCCGTTGGCGTGGACTGGATGGAATGCCCGGCGTGCCATCTGATGAAGGGGCGATTCCTGCATCCGGCTGTGCCGCATGACGGCGAGGATGTGTGGGAATGCGCGTGCGGGTGCGACGTCTTCCGCGTGACGCGCGCCGCGGCATTCTGCATCGGCTGCGGTTCGCGGCAGGAGTTCTAACGTGCAAGCACACGCATCTAGCGGCCAGATCCTCGACCGCACCGACGTCCATTCCCCGACCTGGGCGAAGATCAAGGCCCATCTCGAGGAGCGGCTGGCCGAGCACCACGCCGCCAACGAGCACGACATCGACGCGATGAAGACCGCCAAGCTGCGCGGGCGCATCGCCGAACTGCATTACGTGCTGTCGCTGGCCGAGCCGCCCGAGACGCCGGTCGCGCCGCCGATCATATAAGAGTCATCCGACCCCAACCGAAGCCCGCCACTGAGCGGGCTTTTTCGTTTCTGGAGGCACCTTGAACGTACAAGTCGAAGGCACAGACCTCGAGCAAGAAGATCAGATCCCCGCGCCCGTCGAGCAGACCGAGGACGAGCGCCAGGCCGAAGCGGACATGCTCGCGGGATTCGCGGGCGAGGCCGAGAAGGTTGAAGAAGTCAAGGACGCGCCGAAGGACGAGACGCCGGCGGAAGTGAAGACCGAGCCGGCGCCGAAAGAACCCACGCTGTCCGACGTCATGGCCGCATTGCAGGCACTCGACGGGCGGCAACGCAAGATCGAAGGCAAGTTTGGTGAGGTAAACGGGAGCGTAAAGGCCCTGCAGGAAGCCGCGCAAGCCGCACGCGCCGCGACCGCACAAGGGCACGATGCGCCGACCCAAACGCAGGTAGCAGCAGCAGCATCCGCGGCAGCAGCAGGCGACTTCAGGAAACTCGACTCCATCATCGGAGACTTCCCCGACATCGGTAATCCGGTCCGGGAATCAATGATCGAACTGCGTGACGAGATCCTGGCGCAAATGCCGAAGTTCGATGCCAAGTCCATAGATGAGCGCATCAGTGCCGTCGACAAGACCGCGCAAGAGCGCTCTCAGGCAGCCATCGACGAGGCAGAAGAACGGGCGCTACTGCGCTTCGTTCACCGCGATTGGAAGCAGGTTGTAAAGACCCCGGAGTTCGATACGTGGTTTGACGCGCAACCACCTGAGATACAGGCGCTTGCTGCGAGCCGCGTAGCGGATGACTCCATCAAGCTGCTCGACGCATTCAAGGCGCACCGCGAAGCCGCGGCAGCCGAGGCGACGAGAAAGCAATCCCAAACCCGGCGACTCGCATCTGCCGTGCCCCTGCAAGGCAAGGGCGCTGCGGGCGGGCCGCAAGTACTCGACGACGAAGCCGCCTTTCTCGAAGGGTTCAAGACCGGCTGAGTCGTTCTAGGAGCACGCAATGTCCACGCAAGCCTATACCACCCAAAGCGGGCGGATCAACAAAGTCAAAGGGGAAATGCTCAAGCATGCCATCCCCTTCGAGGTACTCGCGCTCGGCTGCACGATGAAGCCGATGCCCAAGAACAAGGGCGACAACATCAGTTACCGCCGGGTCATCCCCTACGGTGGCGCTACGACCAACGCGAACACGATCAACCGCTGGAGCGTGACCGCGACGGCGCACGAGGTTCAAGAAGGCGTCACCCCGGCGGCCGACACGATCACCTACCAGGACGTGAACGTGACGCTCAAGCAGTACGCCTGCCTGTACAGCTACACCGACAAGGCGGCCGAACTGTACGAAGACGACATCCCGAACGATCAGAAGGTCCAGGTCGGCGAGCGCATGGGCCTGGTGCGCGAGATGATCCGCTTCGGTGCGATGAAAGCCTGCACGAACGCCTAAAGAGTAATGGGCCTTTAAGGAGAAATCCTTACCGAATAATCAAGGGTGATTACTGGGAAAACCTAATGACAGTGGTATAATGTGCTGTGTGACACTCTTTTAAAGGAGATGAGCATGGCGCGACCGCTGGCTATGGCAACCCGAGGCAAGCAAACGTTTAAACGGGAACACATCATTTATCTCGCTGGTGTGGTGGATTCTGACGGGAGTATTAGTATCTCGAAGAATCTTCCGGCGACGATCAAGAACGCACCGACCTTGAAGAATCCAAGGTATGTGTTGCACTTGGCCGTGGTGAACACGAGCAAGGATTTGATGGAATGGCTGGTGTCAACTTTCGGCGGCGTTTACCGCCCGAGGAAGATGCAACGGCCCGACAAGCAGCGTGTCACGTATGACTGGCGCTTCAACAATGGAAAGGCGCTGCCGCTGCTGGAGGCTCTGAAGCCATATCTCATCGTCAAGAAAGAGCGAGCACAAGTCGGCATCGATCTGCTGCGCGGTTGGACAACAACCGTTGGCGGAATGGGTGCTCAAACCACGCCGGAAGAGGTGGCGCGGCGCGACGAACTGTGGGCTCTGATGAAAGAGATGAACCGTCAAGGCGTTGTGCAGCCGCAACGACTAAGTCCCTTGACCCCTGCTTCACAGTAGGGTGATGCGATAGTCTGAACCTACGGGAAACCGTAGGAGGGTGGATCGAAGAATCTGCCCCGCCAAGAAAGGCCGCCTGATAGGCGGCTTTTTTATTGGTCAGTAGGCCGAGAGGCTGAAAGTAACAGACCTGATTACAGTGGTGGAACAAGCCGCGCGACGGTCGACGAAGTGGTGAGCTTGAAGCTCCTGCGCCGCATCGCGCAGAACCTCCTGGCGAACCACGCCGCGATGAAGAACAAGGTGATCGCACCGACTGCGCTGTACGACACGAGCGCGATCGAGGCGGGCTTCCTCGTCTTCTGTCACACCGATTGCGAGCCGGACATCCGCGATCTGCCGGGCTTTGTGCCGGTGGCGAAGTACGCGGGCAAGTCGGCGATCAACGAGAACGAGATCGGCTCGGTCGAGCGATTCCGCTTCATCGGCTCGCCTGAACTCGCGGCCTACGCTGACGCGGGCGCGGCCATCGCCGGCACGACCCTGGCCAGCACGACCGGCACCAATGCGGACGTGTACCCCATGATCGTTGTCGGTGCCGATGGCGCGTTCGACGTGGCGCTGCGCGGCATGAACTCGATGGACGTGACGGTGATCCCGCACACGAAGAAGGAAAAGGCCGATCCGTTCGGTCAACGCGGCTACGTCGGCGCGTCCTTCTGGAGCGCGGTGCTCGTCGCCAACAACGGCTGGATGGCGGTTGCCGAAGTCGGCGTCACCGATCAGTCGATCTAACCCACATGACCGGCCCATAGCGGCCGGTCTTCTTTTTCTCAGGAGATTCAAATGGATCAACTCGCAAATCGCGGCGGCACCTACTGCGGTAGCGTGAGCCTGCTCACGGCCACCGGCGCGGAGACGGTGCATGACACGACCGTTGCCCTGCATTTCTTCATCAAGGGCAAGGGCTACACCAAGTCGGGCACCAACGCCGACCAAACCACTCCGACGACCGACTACACCACGTCGGCCGCCTTCAATGCGCTCACCGGCACGACCACGACCGGCCAGGGCTGCGTGTTCGTGTGGGCGTACAACTCGAGCGGCGCGGTGAAGGTGATGCAGGGTCCGCTGGAAACCGTGGACGCGGCCGGCAACTTCGTCAAAGCGCCGCAGTTCCCGTCGGTTCCCGACGATGTGTGCCCGTTCGCCTACTCCGTGTCGAAGTACTACGGCACGGCCGGCACCTGGACGTTCGGCACCTCGAACTGGAACGCCTCGGGTCACACGCACGCCATCGTCGACATCGGCGTGCTGCCGGATCGTCCGCAACTGTCGTAACCGGGCGCGCAATCCATCCACGAGTAACGGCCCTTCGGGGCCGTTTTTCTTTGCCTAGATTGATATGCAGACCTGCCGAGTGTGCGGCATCAGCAAGCCGCTGGATGATTTTTACAAGTGCAGCGGATACGTTCGGCACGACTGCAAGGAATGCAATCGCAGGCTGTACGGCGAGAAGCGGAATGCAGCAAATGCTGCTCGGAGACAAGCGGACCCGGAAAAAGCAAGGCAGGCCGTGCGCGATTGGCGCGCGAGAAATCGCGAGCTCGACCGCGCGAGGGCGCGTGCTTGGTACCACGCGAATCGTGAGCGCGTAGCAGAGGATCATCGCAAACGCGCGCGCGAATGGTGGAGCAATAACAGGCATCGTTCCAATGAAAAACGTATGGCATATCACGCTCGCAAAATCAACGCGACGCCGAAATGGGCCAACAAGTTTTTCATTCAAGAGGCTTATCACCTAGCGCAACTCAGAACTGAGATGACCGGGATTCCTTGGCAGGTAGATCACATCGTCCCGCTGCGTAGCAAGGTCGTTTGTGGGCTACACGTCGAGCGCAATCTGCAAGTCATACCGCGTAGCGCGAACTACAGCAAGGGCAATCGGCGCTGGCCTGACATGCCTTAATCCAATACCACTGACTACAGGAGATTCATCATGCTTTTGTGGAGAAAACTCACCAACGTCATCGTCGAGAAGACGCTGACGGTCAAGAAGACCGCGACGTTCAACGTCGAATCGGGCGGCGCCTTTCAGTTGGCCGGCACCGCAGTCACCGCCTCCGCAGCCGAGCTCAACATGGCGGCCGATAACTCGGCCAACGTGGAAGTCGTCACCGCCACCAACGTCATCACGGCGGCCGAAAGCGGCAAGACGTTCTTCCTCAATTCGACGACCGAGTTCGTGTCGACCCTGCCGGCGGCAGCGGCGGGCCTGCGCTACAAGTTCATCGTCACCGGCGCACCCTCTGGCGCGAGCTACACAGTCGTCACCGACTCGAGCGCGAACATCATCAAGGGCAGCTTCAGTTCCTCGGATCTTAATGCCGCCTCCGATGTGGACATTGAGACGAGCGGCGGCGACACCATCACTTTCGTCGACAGCAAGGCGGTCGCGGGCGATTGGGTCGAGGTCATTTGCGATGGCACCAACTGGTTCGCCAGCGGCCATTGCTCTGCCTACGACGCCCTGACCATCACCACCGCTTCGTAACCGTAGCAACGCACCAACCAGCCCCGGGCTTCGGCTCGGGGCTTTTTCATTTCCGAACGATAAGAGAGGTTCATATGCCCCGAGCATCAGTGAAGCGCGTCGAGACGATGGATCAACCCGTAGGCCAGGGCGCCGCGCGCCCGATGAAAAGCACTGGCCCGGCACAGGAAGCACTGGCGCCGCCGTCCTACGAGGCGAGCGAGCGCGAGACGGACATCATCATCCCGGCCAACCGGGTGCGCATCGACTCCGAGAAGACCGCGAAGCTCGCGTTCGACCAGGAGCTCGTCACGATCCACGTCCACACGACGACGGATCCGACCGCGCCGCAGAAGTTCGAGCTCGGCGTCAACGGTCACATGGTCGTGCTCGAGCGCGGCAAGAGCTACACGCTCAAGCGTTACCTCGTCGAGAAGCTGATGCGCTGCAAGGAGACGACCTTCCGCATGGAGGAAGGGATCAGCGCCGACGGGGTTCGTGAATACAAGTACATCCCGCAGGACGCATTGCGCTTCGGGTTCTCCATCACGAAGGACGATCACCCCCGCAGCGCCGACTGGCAGCGCGCCATCCTGGCCGAGCCGAACTAAGGAGCATTCATGGCCCAATCCACCAAGGTCGACGTCCGCAGCAACGGCGTGCGGCCGTTTCTGTCCGCGAGCAATGCGTCCGTCTCGGTCCCGCAGAGCGGAAATACGACGGTGCTCGAGATCGACGTCACCGAACTCGAGCAAATCTTCGTCGAGGTCGCCGTCGCAACCAAGCTGCTCGATGCTTTCATCATCTCGGGCAAGGCGCATCGCGACGGCTCCTATCTGACCCTGTACAGCGCAGGTGCCGACTTCACGAGTCCGGCGGGCCTGCTTATCGACGCGAGCGGCGACATCACCACGCAAGCCGCCGGATCGAGCGGCTGGTTCCTGATGGACGTCCGCGGGCTGGTGGCCGTGAAACTCCAGGCGTCCGGCGGCGATGCCGTCGCCTCGTCCGTGTCGGTGTACGCGAGCGGCCAATGATCTACGACAGCACGCAGGCCGTGTGCGTAGCCTCGGCCACGTACGACGCCCTCAAGGCGCGGTTTGCTGAGCTCGCCCCGGTAGAGGCGGCGGTGCGGGACGAGCGCAAGGCCATTCGAGCCGAACTCGATCGCCGCGACCGTGATGCCGCCGCAAGGGCGCGTGTCGGCGCGATGTCGGAGGCCGAGAAAGACGCTCTCCTCAAGGTGCTATCACAATGAGCACGTACCTTCAGCTCTGCCAGGATCTCGTGCGCGAGTGCGGCATCTCGAGCAACGGCACGGGGCCGTCGGCTGTCACCTCGCAGAGCGGCGAGATGCTGCGCGCGGTGAACTGGATCAAGAAGGCGTACGACGAAATCCTCACCCTGCACCCGAACTGGAAGTTCCTGCGGTCCTCGTTCACGGTCAACCTGACCTCGGGCGATAACGTCTACCTGCCGGCCGACTGCACCGACTCGCGGCTTTCGGAGGCGATCACCGCGGACAAGTTTCAGTTTTGGTGGACCGACACTTTCCGCATCTACCTGTCCTCGGCCGGGGTTTCGACGCAGGCGTATCTGTCGCACAGGCAGTACGACTCGTTCCGCGACTACTGGCTGCTCGGCTCGCATTCCAACGCCAGGCCGTCGGAGTTCACCGTCCGGCCCGACGACAACGCCATCATGCCCGGGGCGACGCCGGACGATACCTACGTCCTCACCGGCGACTATCAGCGCATGGGCGCTCCGCTCGCCGCCGACGCCGATGAGCCGCTGATCCCGACCCGATTCCAGCAGGTCATCGTCTATCGCGCCGGCATGAAGTACGCCCGCTATGAGGAAGACGGCGGGCTGTATCAGGGCATGCAGCTCGATCACGACCGGATCATGGCCGATCTCGAGGCAAGCCAGCTTCCCCCCATCCAGCAGGCTCCGGCGCTCGCCTGATGAAAACCCCGCAATTCACCCCGACGCAGCACGAGTTCGTGCCGTTCGAGGGCGGGCTGGACACCATGACCCCGCCGTTGCGGATCCCGCCGGGGTACGTGCGCGCGGCGCAGAACTACGAGGTGAGCGTCAACGGCGGCTACAGCCGCATCGTGGGGTATGAGCGTTACGACGGGCAACCCAAGCCGTCGGACGCGGCCTACGCCATCCTGACGGCCACCATCACCGGCTCGTATGCCGTCGGCAACACCCTGACCGGCGCGACGTCGGCCGCCACCGGCGTCATCATCGCGGCGACCGCGACGTATTTCGTGCTCACCAAGGTCACGGGCACGTTCCAGGCCGCCGAAGACTTGCAGATCAGCGCGGTCACGGTTGCGACCGCAGACTCGGCGCAGGTGACGGACGGGGCGAGCACGGCCAAGCTGCACGCGCAATACAAGAATCTGGCGGCCGACGAGTACCGCGACGACATCGCGGCCGTTCCCGGTTCCGGCGCCGTTCGGGGCGTGGTCCGCTTCAACGACGTCCTCTACGCCTTCCGCGACAACGCCGGGGGCACGGCGACCGCGCTCTACAAGTCCTCGGGCTCGGGCTGGACTGCCGTTTCCCTGGGCCGCGAGCTCGCCTTTACCTCTGGCGGCACGACCGAGATTGCCGAAGGTGACACCATCACCGGGGCGACGTCAGGCGCGACCGCCGTCATCACGCGCGTCGTCCTGCAATCCGGGTCATGGTCGGCCGGAACCGCGGCGGGCTATCTCATCTTCGCCTCGCAGACCGGCACGTTCCAGTCCGAAAACCTGAATGTCGGGGCGGCGACCAACCTTGCCACCATCGCCGGCAACTCCTCGGCCATCACGCTGTCGCCCGGCGGCCGCTACGAATTCGTGCGCGCGAACTTCGGCGGCACGGTCAACACCCGACGCATTTACGGCTGCGATGGCGTCAATCTCGGCTTCGAGTTCGACGGCTCTGTGTACGTGCCGATCCGCACTGGCATGGCCGACGACGCGCCGCTGCATGTGGCAGTCCAC
>JBLNBW010000163.1:0-4651 GCA_050260255.1 Rhodospirillaceae bacterium
GAGTCAGACAAGCGGCACCACATTCCTCTCCGGCGTGCCCGTTCCGGGACGCTGCCAGCAAACTGGAACGGCTGCTGGGCCAGCCGCTGTGCATCGATCGTTGCGAAACTCGTACGGCGGCGGTGCTTTAGGCGGCTGCCACGGCCTGCGCCCACGCGGCGGCGCTCAATTCGGCGGCGGTGAATTTGGCGGGCGTGAGATACGGCATGCCGTGCAGCGCCCGGCTCACCGTAGCGAAGTCGTTGCGTTCTTTGTGCTCGATGAGGCGCAGCAGCGCGCCGAGCGGACCCTGGTACTCGAGCAGCGCGAGCTTCGCCTCATCGGCGAGATTCAAGCTTCCCACCACGTTCGCGAGCGGCATGCCGAGCAGCGCACCGAGCAGCGACAGGATGCCGACCATGAAGGCGAGATCCTGGAACTGCCGGTCGCCGGGGCGCACCGCGAGCGCAAGGTTTTCCATCCATTTCCCTCGCGTGGCGGCCATGTGCATGAGCGGATTGGCTGCCTCGGTGCCTTTTTGCGCCGGTGCGTACAGCAGCAGCTGCACCCACTGCGACATCCGCGAGCGGCCCAGCACGGCGACGCACTGCGCGAGGGAATCGATTTTGCGCGTGAGCCCGAAAGCGGCCGAATTCGCGATGCGGACCAGGTTGTACGCGAGATCCGGATGCTGCTTCAACTCATCCTCGATCTCGTCTGCGTCGGCGTCGCTGTTGAGTATGTTGGTGAGCCGCATCAACGCGAGCTTCGCCGGCGGGGCGCGCTTGCCTTCGAGCAACTGCGGCCGCGCGAAGTGATAGCCCTGGAACAAATGGAAACCGAGCTTCATGCAGTGCTCGGCGAGCCCCGGGGTTTCGACGTTGTCCGCGATGAGCAGCAATGGGAGCCGACCCAGCGCCGATACGAACCGCGCCAGCAGCGCGTCGTCCATGCCCATGGAGTCGAGTTTGAGCATATTGGCGTAGGGCAGCAGCTTTTTCACGCGCGCGTCGTACGCGGACACGTGATCGAGCGCAAGGCGATAGCCGGCCGCCCGCAGTGCCTTGCACCGCGCGAGCACCTGATCGTCGGGCTCTATCGTTTCGATGAGCTCGAGCACGATGCGTTGCGGCGGGAGCGCCGCCAGCGCGTCGCTCATCAAGAGCTCGCGGTCGACTTTGACGAAGCCGCGATGAGGGCCGAGCGTGTCCTGCACACTGAACTCGGTGAAGGCGTTCACGATCACCGCAGCGGTCGCCATGGCGCTGTTCGCGATGTGCGAGGCGCTGTCACCTGCGTGGAACAGCAGCTCGAACGCGACCAGCGACTGCTGCTTGTCGACGATGGGCTGCCGGCCTATGTACATCTCCGGCCCGGCGGCGGCTGCCGGGCCCGCGGGCTCGACCGCGGCGGATGCCGTGCCAGTGGCGCGTTTCACGTGATTTCTCCTCGTAGCCGTCCGGGCGCTGCGCGCAACTGATGCCGCGCTGTGGCCGCGTACAGGCTTATTGCGGCCAAGCAGGCGATTTCTTGAATGGAATGTGGTGACGGACGTGAACGAAGCACGCCGCGCCCGCCCGGGCGCAGCCGGGCGGGTAGTGCAGCGAATTACTCGACGCTGATGTGGCCTTGCTGGACGACTTTGGCCCAGCGCGCCAGTTCCTTGCGGATGAAGGCCCCGAATTCTTCAGGGGTGCTGCCGACCGGTATCGCGGCGTCGTCGACCAGGCGCTCGTTGATTTCCGGCGACTTCGCGATCGTCGCGATTTCCTTCGCAAGCCGGTTCACGATGGGCTTGGGCGTTCCGGCCGGCATGACTACCCCATACCACGAGCCCGTCTCGTAGCCCGGCACGCCCGACTCGGCCACCGTCGGCAGCTCGGGGAGCGCAGGCGAGCGCTTGCTGCCCGTCATGGCGATGGCGCGCAGCCGTCCAGCTTTCACCTGCGGCAGCATGGCGACGGCGCTGGAAAACATCACCTGCACCTGGCCGGAAATGAGATCGGTCAGCGCCGGGCTCAAGCCTTTGTAAGGCACGTGCAGCATTTTCGTGTTCGTCATCATGTTGAAGAGCTCCACCGCCATGTGCGAGGAGCCCCCCGCGCCGTTGGACGCGTACGTGACCTGGCCCGGTTTCGCCTTCGCAAGGGCGATGAGATCGCGCGTGTTGCGCACGGGCAGCGAAGGATGAACGACAACGAGTAGCGGCGCCTGCGCGATGAGCGACACCGGCTCGAAGTC
The DNA here is from genome assembly GCA_050260255.1 of Rhodospirillaceae bacterium. GTDB lineage: Bacteria > Pseudomonadota > Gammaproteobacteria > Burkholderiales > SG8-41 > JAQGMV01. The sequence goes on from JBLNBW010000163.1 coordinate 2,221, forward strand.
CTTCACCGGGTCGTAAGGCAGCTTCTTGCGCAGATTCGGATTGATCCCGTGCGTTGCCACGCCGGCAAGAAACATCGTGTAGCCGTCCGGCGCCGACCGGGCAGCTGCTTCCGCCCCTATGGTGCCGCCTGCGCCTGCCCGGTTGTCGATGATGACTTGCTGGCCGATCACCGCCGTGAGCTTCTGGCCGATGAGCCGCGCGATGGTGTCGTTGCCGCCGCCCGGTGTGAAAGGCACGATGAACCGTACCGGCTTCGTCGGCCAGTTTTGCGCCTGTGCTGAGTGCAATCCGCCGAGCAGCGCAACGCCGGCGAACGCTAAAACGACTTTCTTCATTCTTATAGGACTCCTGAAATACCACCATCGAGATTGATGCTGGAACCTGTGACATAGCTTGCCGCGTCGGATGCGAGAAACGCGATGACGTTCGCCACTTCTTCGGCCTCGCCCACGCGCTTCATCGGGATGTCCTTGGCCATTTCGCCGTAATACTGTTCGGCGCTGATGCCATCCTTGGTGTAGCGGCGCTCGTGCTGGCCGGACTTGATCTTGCCGATGCAGACCGTATTCACGAGGATATTGTCGGCCGCGAACTCCTTGGACAGCGCCTTGGTGATGGCGAGTCCTGCCGCGCGCGACACGGAAGTCGGCATCGATTGCGCGCCCGGCTGTTTCGCGCTCGAGATGGTGATATTGACGATGCGCCCGCCGCCCTGCTTGCGCATGTGAGGAATCGCAAGCCGCGAGCAGCGTATGGCGCCGAACACCTTGAGCTCCAGGTCCTCGGTCCATTTCGCATCGTCGACTTCGAGGAACTTGCCCCGCGACGACGTGCCGGCATTGTTGACCAGTATGTCGATGCGCCCGAAGCGGTCCACGACCGCCTGCATGAAGCGCTCGATGTCGGCGCTCTTGCTCATGTCGGCGGCCACGGCGAGGACCGGAGCGCCCGTACGCGAGATTTCGCCCGCTACGCGGTCCAGCGGCTCCTTGCGTCGTGCGCAAATCGCCACGGACGCACCTTCCTGCGCGAGCTTGAGCGCCGTCGCCCGGCCTATGCCCTCGGTGCCGCCGGTGACGACGGCTACTTTGCCTTTGAGTCCCAGATCCATGCTGCCCTCCTTTCGACTCGCGCAGCTGCACCGGCGCAGCGTGGCGATGGGTTGTCATTCCGCCGTGATTCGGCTGGCGATTTCCGCTTCTGCGGCACGCGCTCGTGCGTGTCGGGCGATGTCGGCGCCGCGATGATCCCCGCGTCCGAGCCGGGTGACGGTGACGCGCGGCAATCCTGCCGGCCCGAGTATCGCGTACCCACTGCCGGCTTCGTAGCCCGGCCGCCGCGATTCGCAGCCGCCGGCATGTGCGATGGCATGCCCGCCGGCGCGTGCGTTTTTTGCAGGGCCCTCATTGTAACGGAGCGACTTGCGGCCCCGGTAATGGTACCGATAGGCAGAAGCGGGAGAGCCGTGTATCGTGGTATGCGTCAAGCCCGTATTGCGGGCCCGTCGCTTTCAACCGAGGACGTCGACATGAAGAACCGGCTCGGCAAAGGTGTCATGCGTCGCTGGGGCGCAGCGTCTCTCACGATACTTGCGGCAGTTGCATCGGTGCTCGCATTGATTTCTCCGGCGCGTTCGGCCGAAGTGCCTCCGCGATCACGCGAGCTGACGGTCGATGCGCTGTCCGTGGTCAAGGTGCATTCGGTGGCGGTGAAGGATGCGCGTAGCTTGAGCACGCTGGGTGCGCAGCGCGAAGGCACCGGCGTCGTCGTCGACAGCAACGGCCTCGTCCTCACGATCGGCTATCTCATCGTCGAAGCGGAGAACGTGCAGCTGTCCACCGCAGACGGGAAGACGTTTCCGGCGACGGTGATCGGCTACGACAACCGCACGGGACTGGGCTTGCTCAAGTCGCTCACGCCCCTGCCGGTGCAGCCGGTCGATCTCGGCGTCTCGTCTACCGCGGCCGAGCGCGAGCTGGTGCTGATCGTGGGGTTCGACGGCGTGGCGCCCGCGTACATCGTCTCCAAGCGTCCTTTCGTCGGCTACTGGGAGTATCTGCTCGACGAAGCGATCTACACCGCGCCGGCGACGGTGAACTGGCAGGGCGCGGCGCTGCTCGACCGGAACGGCAAGCTGCTCGGCATCGGCTCGCTCGCGGTGAACGATGCGATGGGCGCTCAGACGCAGGTGCCCGGCAACATGTTTCTGCCCATAGACCTGCTGAAGCCGGTGCTGGGCGAGCTCATTGCGACGGGACGCGTTTCCGCCAAGCCTCGTCCGTGGCTCGGCGTCAATACGCAGGACGTTCAGGGGCACCTCATCGTCACGCGCGTGCAGCCCGAGAGCCCGGCGGAGGCGGCCGGCCTCGCGCGCGGCGATCTGATCGTCGGCATCGGCGGCCAGGCGGTGAAGGGGCAGGCGGACTTCTA
>JBLNBW010000164.1:0-38120 GCA_050260255.1 Rhodospirillaceae bacterium
GCGGATGCATGTACGCCGGGGCATGCTGCAAGACGTGCTGCTTCAGCTCGTCAGCGCTCGCGTGCTGGCCCGCGCGCAGCACCACGAAGGCATACGGCACCTGGCCTTTGAGTTCGTGCGCAAACGGCAGCACGTATGCCTGATGCACCGCCGGGTGGCGCTCCAGCACCTGCTCCACTTCGATCGGGAAGATGTTCTCGCCCCCCGAGACGAACATGTCGTCGGTGCGCCCGACGAAGTAGTAGAAGCCGTCCTTGTCGCGACGGCACACGTCCCCGGTGTAATACCAGCCGTCGCGCAGGCGCTTCGCCGTCTCCTGCGGCAGATTGTGATAGCCCAGCAGGATGCCGGGGTTCTTCAGCACGAGCTCGCCTTCGTCATCCGAGGGGCCGCCCACGAGCTTCGCCTGCGTGCCCGGATACGGCACGCCGATCGAGCCCGGCGGACGCGGCCGGCCGGTGAGATCCGGCCCGAGCGGCACGGGTCCGCCTTCGGTGACGCCGTAGACCACCAGCGGCTCGGCGTGGGGAAAGTGGGCTTTCAACTGCTGGATCAGCTGTGGCGAGGAAGGCGCCGAGCCCATCATGATGGTGCGCACCGATGCGGTGTCGATTTTCGCGAGCACGTCGTGGCGCGCGAGCAGCATCGACATCATCGTCGGCACGCCGGAGATCACCGTGCAGCGGTAGCGGTCGATCGCGTCGAGATAGCGCTCGACATGGAATTGCGGCAACAGCGGCAGCGTCGCCCCGGCGGTGAGCCCCTGCTTGATCGCGTTCAACGCGTTCTTGTGATAGAGCGGTGCCGCCACCAGGATCACGTCGCGGTCGGTGGTGTTGCGCGTATACACCAGGATGCGCCGGCTCCAGTTCTGACCGTAATGGGTGAGCAGCACGCCCTTGGGCCGGCCGGTGGAGCCGGAGGTGTAGGGCTGGATCGCGACCGAATCCGGTCCCGGCTCGAATGCGGTGTACGGCCCCGGATCGAGGAAGGCGTCAAAGCCGCCGGTACCGGTTTCGCCGAATTCGACGACGCGGCAATCGGCCGGTACCAAACGCCGCAGCGGCGCCTCGGTGAACACGAGCTTCGCTCCGGCATCGTGCACGATATAGGCCACGGTGTCGGCGGGAAGCTTCACGTTGATCGGCACCGGTACCACACCCGCGCGCATCGCGCCCAGCACCACGGCGACGAATTCCCAGCGATTGAGGGATAACACGCCGATGCGCTCGCCGGCGCGGCATCCCGCACGCTCGAGCCCACGCGCGACGGCGTTGCAGGCGGCATCGAGCGCGCGATACGACACGCTGCGCGGCGCATCACCGCGCAGGTCCACGATCGCGGGCTTCTCCTTCTCCGCGTGCGCGGAAAAAAGCAGCCCCAGGTTGCCCGCGTAGCCGCGGGCTTCGGGGTAGGAAGAATTCATGGCGTTGGAGCGCGTCAGGGCTCGACGATCACCTTGCCGAACACCTGGCGCTCTTCGATGAGGCGCAGGCCCTCGACTGCGCGCTCGAGCGGCAGCACTTCGTCGATCACCGGCTTCATGCGACCCTGCTCGATGAGTTCCATCAGGGCCTTCAGGTTGTCGTCGTAGAAACTGTTCGAGCCGATCACCTTCAACTCGAAGCTCCAGATATAGCGCAGGTCTTCCTTCGGGTCGTAGCCGGCGGTGGCGCCGCACACCAGGATCTTGCCCCCGCGCTTCACGCATTTGAGCGTCGGCGCCCAGGTATCGCCGCCGGTGAAGTTGATCACCACGTCGGCTCCGCCTTCATAGCTGCGCCGCTGCGGCTTGCCGTATTTCTCGATCACCCACTTCGACCAGTCGGTCTCTTTGTAGTTGATGACGTGATCGGCACCGAGGTCCTTGAGGCGCTGAATCTTGTCTTCACTCGACGCGCACGCCACCACTTCCGCGCCCAGCATCTTGGCCAGCAGCACGCAGCCCGTGCCGACCCCGCCGCTCGCTCCCAGCACCACGACTTTCTCGCCCGCTTCAATCGTCTTGTGCGTGACGATCATGCGATGCGCCGTGCCGTAGGCCACCGGCAGCGACGCCGCTTCCGCGAACGTCACCTTGTCCGGCATGCGAATGAGCTGTGCGGCGGACACCAGGCACTTCTCCGCAAGCCCGCCGTGCATCATCTCGCCCATCAGCCCCTTCTTGGGATTCAGCGGATTCACCAGCACCCGATCACCGGCTTTCCAGCCCGACACACCGGCGCCCACTTCCAGAATCTCGCCGGCCATGTCGATCCCAATGATCATCGGCATCGGTACTTTGATGCCCGGCATGCCGCGCACGGTAAAGACGTCGTGATAGTTGAACGAGGTGGCCCGCACACGTATGACGACATGACCTTCGGTGACGACGGGGTCGGGAAAGTCCTGCACATAGTGAAGATTGTCGAGTCCGCCGTGCTCCCGCAGTACGACTGCTTTCATGATGCTCCTTGTAGAGTGATGCCTATGTCCCGACTTGCGTCGTCAAAGACCTGATTTACGCCCGTTTCGATGCGATCGCCCGCGACCCCGTACACGTGCAGCGATATCGCGTTCTCTCCGGTATGGTTTGCGATGCGATGTATGCCGCTGAACGCCTGATCGAAGAAGGCGTCGCCCGCGCTGCGACACAGCGACGTCACTTCCACCGGCACTGTTCCGGCCGCGCCGGGCCGGTAGTACATCTCGGTAACCTGCCCCTCGCACACGGCGACACCGCACCAGCATCGATGTGCGTGAATCGGGCTGCGCTGTCCCGGCCCCCACACCAGCACCAGAATCGAATAGCGTCCGCGCGGATCCGCATAAAGAAGATGCCGCGTATAGCGTTCGCATTTCGCATTCCGCCACTGCGGCGGCACGAGCGTCCGATCGGAACCCCATTTTGCGAGCGCCTCGGCCACGGCGTGCGCGAGCGCGGAAGTCGGCGCCGCCACCGCGGCATCCAGATCGGCGATGAGATGGTCGAGAGTGTTCATCATGGTGCGGTGATCGGCATGTTCATCACGGCGTCGCTCGCAAGCATCGCCGACATCACCATCTGCCGCGCCGCCTCGATCTGCTCGCGGCAGATGCGCTCGGCCGTGTCGCCGTCGCCCCGTATCAACGCGTTCACCAGCGACTTGTGCTCGTGCTGCATCTCGTCGCTGCGGTTGCGCAATCCCAGACCGAGATAGAGCAGCCGCGTCATCTCGTCGAGCAGCTGATCGATGGCGCTTGCCAAGCGCGCATTGCCGGTCGCGTGCGCGATGGCGACGTGGAAGGACTTGTTGGCGACGAGGAATCGCGACGTGCTCTTGGGATCGCCCGGTCGATACGCCGAACAGCACGCATCTTCGAGCGCCTTCAGTCGCTGCGAATCCACCTTCCCCGCCGCCATCCGCGCGGCCGCCGGCTCGAGCATGAGCCGCAGCTCGAAGACGTTCTGGATGTCCTTCAACGTCACCGGCGCCACGACGTACCCTTTGCGCGGAATGGCGCGCACGAGCCCCTCGTGCGCAAGGCGGTTGAGCGCGATACGAACCGGCGCCTTGCCGAGCTTGTGGAGCGAGCAGATCCGGTTCTCGGATATCTCGCTTCCCGGGGGCAGCGCACAACTGATGATGCCCTGCTTGATGCGTTCGTAGGCGCGGTCTGAGAGGAGCGGCATGGCAGTGCCGGCGGTAGCTGACGGTAATCAGCTAACATCGTAGAGTTACTCCTCTGACATGTCAATAAAGACGGACGAGGGCGCTGACGAGAATTCATTGCTGGCGACTATTCCGGGTGAAGTAGTGCGGCGGTTACGCGGAGCGCGTGGCCGAGTTCCGATGTGTTGCGCGCACTCGAAGCATTACAGATCGGGCGTGATGCCGGCGCCCTTGACGATTTTCGCGTAGTTGCCGATGTCCGCCTTGATCGTCGTGCCGAACTGCTCCGGCGTGCCGCCGATGGGCTCGTAGCGCAACGCCATCATCCGCTGCGTGATATCCGAGGCGCGCAAGCCCGCCGCGATGATTCCGTTCACGCGCTGCACGATTTCCTTCGGCATACCGGCCGGGCCGACGATGCCGAACCAGGGCTCGACCACGTAGCCCTTCAGACCCGACTCGTTGATCGTCGGCACCGCGGGCGCCGATGCAAGGCGCTTGCTGCTCGTCACGCCGAGAACAGTGAGCTTGCGTATGTCCGCGTGCGGCTGGATCACCGCGAAATCGGCAAACATCATGTCGATGTGGCCCGCGACGACGTCGACGAGCGCCGGCGCCGTGCCTTTGTACGGCACGTGCACGATGTCGGTCTTCGACATCGATTTGAAGAGTTCCGCAGCGAGGCTCGACATGCTGCCCGCGCCCGACGATCCATACGAGAGATAACCGGGCTTGCGGCTTGCCGCCGCGATGAGTTCCTTCACGCTCTTCGCCGGCACCGTCGGGTTCACCGCCAGCGCATACGGCACCACCGCGACGTTGATGATGGGCGTGAAGTCCTGGACGGGATCGTACGGCAGCTTCTTGTACAGACTGGGCGCGACCGCCATGTTGCTCGAACCGCCCATCGCCATGACGTAACCGTCGGCCGGCAGCTTCGCGACATAGTCCATGCCGATCGTGCCGCCCGCGCCGCCGCGGTTCTCGACCACGACCGTCTGACCCAGTTGCGCCGTCAGCTTCTGCCCCACCAGGCGTGCGATCGTATCGTTCGGTCCGCCCGGGGCGAAAGGCACGATCATTCGGATCGGCTTGTTCGGATACGACTGCGCCGCCGTGGAGCCACAGAGCAGCGCAGCCACTGCAGTTGCATAAGCGATCAAGGGAAGCTTCATCGTTCTTTGTTCCTCGGATATTTGTAAGAGCGGCGTCACGTCTGCCGATGCTGCGTGGTGTTGCGTGCGCCGCGGCCTGGAGAAAAGAAATTGGGCATTGCGCGTCGCCTTCAGCAACGTCCATACCAGAGTGCGGACGAACGTAAATGCAGGAGAATCAGGCGACAGAGAGTAGAAGAACGGAAGCGCGATGTATCGAAGCGGTGCGTCGACCAGCGGTCATGCACCATCACGCAGCAAGAATAGACTGGCCGTCGACGCTTGCTGAGAGTGCGAGCGCGCGTCGCTTGCGGAGCGGCTTTACTACCCCGTGCCGCGCAGCACGCTCGTGCGCAAGCCCACGTACAGTGCAATCACCTCACTGGGGGGTAATGCCGGCGAGCGGAGCGAGCTTGCGCATGCGCTGCTGCTCTTCCGCGACGAATCGGCCAAACGCTTCCGGGCTGGGACTTGCATCGGGCTCGACGCCTTGCCGCATGACCTGTTCGCGCAATTCGGGGGCCGCGAGCGCTTCCGAGGTGACCCGGTGCAATTTTCCGATGATCGCTTGCGGTGTTCCGGCCGGGGCGAACAGCCCGCTCCAGCTGAAGAAGGCGTAACCGGGCAATCCCGCCTCCGCGATGGTGGGCAGATCGGGTAGCGATGCAGCGCGTTTCCCCCCGCCGATCGCCAGCGCGCGCAGACGTCCGGCACGGATATGCGTCATGAGCGCACCTGCCGGAGAAATGGTCCAATGCGCTTCCCCGCTGCTCACCGCGGTCGGGCTCTCACCGCCGCCTTTGTACGGCACGTGGACCGACTTGATATCCGCGAGCGCGGCGAACATGAGGCCGGCGAGATGACTGGCCGAGCCCACACCGGCCGATGCCATGTTGAGCGCTCCGGGTTTGCTTTTCGCGAGTGCGATGAATTCCTTCACGTCGCGCGCGGGGAGCGAAGGCGTCACGCAGAACACGAGATTGGAGATGCCCATCAGCGAGATGGGCGCAAAGTCCTTGATCGGATCGTAGGGCAGCTTCTTGTACATGATCGTCGCGACGGCCTGTGTCGGCGCGGAGCCCGAGAGCAAGGTGTAGCCGTCCGGCGCTGCGCGCGCCGCGATCTCCGCGCCGATGATGCCGCCAGCCCCGGCGCGATTGTCGACCACGACTTGCTGCCCGAGCGCTTGCGACATTTTGGCTGCAGCGAGGCGCCCCACGGTGTCGTTCGAGCTGCCGGCCGACTGCGGCATGATGAGTCGTATCGGCTTGCTCGGATACGAGTCGGCCGCCAAGCAGCTGCCGGCAAGGGCGGCAAGAATCGCCGCGATGAACAGCTGCTTCATAGGCTCTCTCCTTGAACCGGCGTTGCCGATGTCACAGGTCCTCGGGCACCTTGACCGCGGCGGTATAGGAGTCGTGCGCGCCGATCTCGCGAACCGGCCTGCCGCCGCGCGAATCTTTGCCGGTGGGCACCCAGGTGCACACCCGGTTCTCATTCGCCCATACCGTCTTGTATTCGGCGGGCACGAAGAATTCGATAAAAGCCATCTCCTCGTCGGCTGCTGTGCTCGAGTAGTGGCGCTCGCCGTCGGGGTGATAGACGAGATCGCCCGCGCGATAGCGATGAGGCGCCTCGTTGGAATAGCTGGTCGAGCTCCCCCGCAGGATGTACATGAAATGCTCGGCGCCCTCGTGATGGTGGTTCGAGCCGGTCGTTGCCTTCGGATAAATGATGATCTCCGCCTTGAGCGCCTTCGTTCCGAGAAGCTTGGGTGTGGCGACATAGATGCGCTTGCGCGCGTCGAACTTGGAGTCGAGCACCGGCTCACGCGTCCAGTCGATCACGCGCAGTGTCGGAGGACGCACGGCGAAATCAGGATCGAGCGCCGCCGCATCGGGAACGGCGGCGTAGACCACTTCCGCGCCGGTGCGCGAGGTGAGAACGGCACGGCTGCCCGGCGGCACGAGCACGACATGCGCATCGCTCAGATCGTGCTCCTCCCCTGCGCAGCTCAGGTGTGCTGCGCCGCTCAGAACCTTGAACCAGCCCAGGCCGTGAGCGGGAACCGCGAGCTCGCAACGTCCCGACTGGCCGAGGCTGATCCGGTCGACGAGCACGCGAGTGTCGGCGACCTGCTCACGCGTGAGCAGCGGCCTGCGCACGGCGGCTTCGCCGAGCGGTTGGGGATCGACATCGGCTTCGTGAACTATCCATACCATGGCGCTACTCCTCCGTTGATTCCAGCGTGCGTTGTCATCGGGCGCGGATATGCGCCTGCTTTGCGACTTGTTTCCAGCGTTCGTAATCTTCACGCAGCATGGTCCCGAACGCTTCAGGCGTGCTGCCCACCGGATGCAGGCCGCGGCTTTCGAGCAGCTGTGTGATCTCCGGCATCGCGACCACGGCAGCCGCGCTGCGGTAGAGTTGATCGATGATCCGCTTCGGCGTTCGGGCGGGCGCTAACAGCCCCCACCAGCCGCTGTACTGGTTGCGCTCGGCGCCCGGCACGCCGGCTTCGTACAGCGTCGGGACGTCCGGCAGGATGTCGAGACGGCGGGCGGTGCTCACGGCGAGCGGAAACACTTTGCCGGCGCGTATGATCGGTGCGCCGAAGGACGAGGCGAGGAACATCACTTTCACCTCGCCCGCGAAAAGCGCGTTGCTCGCCGGGCCGCCGCCTTTGTACGGAATGTGGACGATATCCACGCCGGTCGCACGCTTGAAGAGCTCCATCGCCATGTGGGCGCTGGTGCCCACGCCCTGCGATCCATAGTTGAGCTCGCCGGGCTTTTCCTTGGCGAGCGCCACGAGGTCGCGCACGGACTTCGCGGGCAGCGCAGGGTTCACCACCAGCACCGAGGACGAGGCGAGGAACTGGGTGATGGGCGCGAGATCCTTCAGCGGATCGTACGGCAGGTCGGGATAGATGCTGGCCGCGATCGTGAGCGCATTGAGCGAAAAGAGCAGCGTATAGCCGTCGGGGGTCGCCTTGGCCGCGAGCGCGGTGCCTATCGTTGCACCGGCGCCGCCGCGGTTGTCGTAGACCATCGGCTGTCCGATCCGCTCGGAGAGCCGGGTGATGATGGAACGCCCGAGAAGATCGACGCCGCCACCCGGCGCATAGGGCACGATCAAGCGTATCGGTTTGCTCGGATAGTCCTCGCCCCGCGCCCACGTCACGATGCACAGTGCGCCCGCGGCGAGCGCCGCGGCGATCTTCACTCGCATGTCTCTCCTCCAGGAGCCCTTGGGGCGGCTTGGCGCCACCGCAGGGCCCGCGATCTGCTCCACCGTTTCAACGGCGGATGCTTCGTTATATTCTGCCGCTACGCGCTGCAGCGGTATATGTCACCAGTGGAACGCAGTGTTCCCTGGGCGCGAGGCGCGCACACCGTTGCAGCGATGTACAGGGCGCGATGCGCCGGCAGGAGGAGTGGGATGGGGCTGGACGCCGGAGTATTGGACGGAAGCACGGACCTCAACGATTTCTATTATTTCGCGAAAATCGTGGAGCATCGCGGTTTTTCCTCGGCCGCGGAGGCGCTCGGCGTGCCGAAGTCGCGGCTGTCGCGGCGGCTTGCCGCGCTCGAGGCGAGATTGGGCGTGCAGCTGCTGCAGCGTTCCACCCGCCGGTTCGCGCTGACCGAACCCGGCAATCAGCTCGTGCGGCGCTGCACCGCGATGCTTGCCGAGCTGGAGAGCGGTGTCGCTGAGCTTTCGGAACTGCGCGCGCATCCGAAAGGAATACTCCGCATCGGATGCTCGCGGAATGCGGCACGCGTGTTCTTGGGTTGCGCGGTCACCGCCTTCCTCGACCGCTATCCGGACGTCCAGGCGGAAGTGCAGGTGGTGAGCCACGACGTCAATCTGTACGAGCACAATATCGACCTCGTGCTGCGCGTGACGCCATCGATCGAAAACGGGCGTTACATCGCCAAGCGGCTGTGGCGGTCGCCGCAGCAGCTCGTTGCCTCGCCCGCGTTGCTTGCCCGCTATCCAAGAATCGCCACACCGGCCGATCTTGCGGCGCTTCCGACGCTCGATCTCATGACACGACGTACTCACGCCTGGCTGCTGCACGGCCCGGATGGCGCCACAGTGGAGCACGTGCACCACCCCCGACTCGTCAGCGACGATCTCGAAGTGCTCCACCAGGCGGCGTTGCGCGGCGCCGGTGTCGCGCGCCTGCCGACACTCGTGTGCGCTCAGGACGTCGACAGCGGAGCGCTGTGTCCGGTGCTCAAGAACTGGCACATGGAGCCGCGACAGCTCTACGCGGTGTTCCTGTCGCGTCCCGGCCTCTCTGCTGCCGCGCGGCTCTTCATCGACTATCTCGGCGAGTGGTTCGAGGCGCAGCCCGACTGGCAGGCTGCGGCGATGAAAGGGCCGCGACGCAGCGACGCTGGAAAGGCCTCGAAGACCGAATCGAAGTCGACAGCCGAACGAACACGGTCACGCCGCGCGGCATAGTGCACCTGGGACACAGTGTTGCAGTGGCGGTCAGCTTCGCTGCGCGACAGCGCGGCATAATGATCGCGAAGCGAAGGAGGAGACGAAATGCCGCACGAAGCGCTCGAGGATGCGTCGATCCCCGTCTCGGTGTCGCCGTTCGACGGAACGTTCGCTGCGGAGGTGCGCTGCGGTGATTTGAAAGCTCTGGACGCGACTGCGGCAGCGGCAGTGCGCCGAGTCTGGCTCGAGCATCCCGTCGTCCTGTTTCGCGAGCAGACGCTCGCCGACGCCGACCTCGTCGCTTTCGGCCGCTGGTTCGGCGATTTCCAGTATTCGAATCCGCTCGGCAGCCCCCTCGCCAGGGAAGGCAAGGTAAAGCAGGGGGGACGCAACGAGTCTCTGCCGGAGATCACGGTGGTTTCGAACGTCATCGAGAACGGCGTAGCGCTCGGCGGCCTCGGCGACGGCGAGGTGGTGTGGCACACCGACATGTCGAGCTTCGAGGCGCCGCCCAACCAGACGATATTGCATGCGCTCGAAGTGCCGGCCGCCGGCGGCTGCACGAGCTTCGCGAACATGTACGAGGCCTACGACGCGTTGCCGGCATCGCTGAAGGCAACAGCCGACACGCTGCTGTTGAAGCACGATGCGACGATCGATGCGGCGGGGTACGTGAGAGCGGCGTATCGCGATGTGCAGACCGACGACCTCGCTGCCTTGCCGGGACGCGTGCATCCGCTCGTGCGCATCCATCCGGAGACCGGCCGTCCTTGTCTCTATCTGGGACGCCGGCAGCGCGCCTGCATCGTCGGCCTGCCCGCGACGGAATCGGAGCAGCTGCTCGACGAGCTATGGGCGCACGCGACACACGAGCGCTTCACGTGGACTCACCGATGGCGCAAAGGGGACGTGCTGATGTGGGACAACCGCTGCGTCATGCACAGGCGCGAGCCGTTCGATGCAAAGGCGAGACGCGTGCTGCACCGTGTGGTGATCAAAGGCAGCGCCCCCTTCGGTGCGGCCCTGCCTCGCAGCGAAATGAACAACAAGGATGGAGTGACATGCTGACCTCGACGCATTGGGGTGTGTACGACGTCGCCGTCGAAGGCGGCCGCATCGTCGGTATCAAGCCGTTCGAGCGCGATCCGGATCCCTCGCCGATCGGGCTCTCGCTGCCGGCGGCGGTGACCGGGCCGCTGCGCATACGACAACCCGCGATACGCGCGAGCTATCTCAAGTACGGCCCCGGAGCCGCACGCGACAAACGGGGCGGCGAACCGTTCGTCGAAGTGTCGTGGGACGAAGCGCTCGATATCGTTGCGCGTGATCTGCGGCGCGTGATCGCGGAGCACGGCAACAGCGCGATCTTCGCGGGCTCGTACGGCTGGTCCAGTGCCGGACGCTTCCACCACGCGCAAAGCCAGGTGCACCGCTTCATGAATGCGCTCGGCGGCTACGTCGCCCATCTCGGCACGTACAGCCTGGGCGCCGCCCGTACGCTGCTGCCGCACATCCTGATGGACATGGACGCCATGCGCGCGCAGCAGACGGCCTGGGTACAGCTCGAACGGCATTGCGAGCTTCTCGTCGCGTTCGGCGGCATACCGACCAAGAACACGCAAGTGAACGGCGGCGGTGCGAGCCAGCATGAAGTAAAGCCCATGCTCAAGCGCCTCGCCGCAGCCGGCGTGAAATTCGTCAACGTCTCGCCGATCCGCCACGACCTCGCCGATGCGCCCGGCGCGGAGTGGATTCCGATACGGCCCAACACCGACGCGGCGTTCATGCTGGCGCTCGCGCACACCTGGATTGCCGAGAATCGGCACGATCGCAGCTTCCTCGACCGCTACTGCACCGGCTTCGACGAGTTCCGGCGCTACGTCATCGGCGAGACCGACGGCATTGCGAAAGACGCGCGATGGGCGGCCGGGATCTGCGACGTCCCGGCGGACTCGATCGTCGCGCTCGCGCGGCGCATGGCCGATGCCCGAACGATGATCAGCGTTGCATGGGCGTTGCAGCGAGGCGATCACGGCGAGCAGCCGTACTGGCTCGGCATCACGCTCGCGGCGCTGCTGGGGCAGATCGGCACGCCCGGCGGCGGCTTCGCGCTCTCCTACGGATCGGTTAACGTCGAGGGTGCGAACGCGCGGCCGTTCTCCGGACCGGTATTGCCGCAGGGCGACAATGCGGTGAAGACGCCGATACCGGTCGCGCGCATCGCCGACATGCTGGAAAATCCCGGCGGTCAGTACGAGTTCAACGGCAAGCGGCGCACCTACCCCGATATCCGGCTCATCTACTGGGCGGGCGGCAATCCGTTTCATCATCATCAGGATCTGAATCGGCTGCTGCGCGCATGGCGCCGGCCGGAGACCATCGTCGTCAACGAGCAGTACTGGAATGCGAACGCGAAGATGGCCGACGTCGTGCTGCCGGCGACGACGATGCTGGAACGCGACGACATCGGTTGCAGCGCGCGCGACCGCTTCATGATCGCGATGAAGCGCGCGATCGACCCGGTCGGCGAGGCGCGCGACGATTACGACATATTCACCGCGCTTTCCGACCGGCTCGGCACCCGGCAGCGATTCACCGAAGGCCGCAGCGCCGCCGCATGGCTGCGGCATCTCTACGACGTCGCACGGGAGCGCGCACGCAAATTCGATCTCGAGCTGCCCGCCTTCGAAGCGTTCTGGTCGGAGGGCTATGTGGAAATGCCGCCGCCCGATGAGCCAGCGATCATGCTGAAGTCCTTTCGCGAGGATCCGGAACGGCACAAGCTCCCCACGCCGTCCGGCAAGATCGAGATCTTTTCATCCACCATCGCATCGTTCGGCTACGACGACTGCTACGGCCATCCGGCGTGGTTCGAGCCGAGCGAGTGGCTGGGTTCTCCGCTCGCGAGCCGCTACCCGCTGCACCTCATCTCGCATCAACCCGCCACGCGCCTGCACAGCCAATACGATCATGGCAGCGTCAGCCGCTCGTCGAAGATCCAAGAGCGCGAAGCGATGACCATGCATCCTCGTGACGCCGCCGCCCGCGGCCTGAAAGCCGGGGATCTCGTGCGCGTCTACAACGATCGGGGCGCGTGCCTGAGTGGTCTGCGCATCGATGACGGCGTGAAACCCGGCGTGGTCGTACTGCCGACCGGGGCTTGGTACGATCCCCTCGTACCGGGCGAGATCGGCACGCTGGAGAAGCACGGCAACCCGAACGTTCTGACGCTCGACAAAGGAACGTCCAAACTGACACAGGGCTGCAGCGCGCATACGGTGCTCGTCGAAGTCGAAAAATTCGTCGGCGATCCGCCGCCGATCACCGCGTTCGACCCGCCACCGTTCATCACACGCGAAAAACTGGACGCGCAGGACGGCAAACGCGGTGCGGCATGATGTCGTTTTCGGCAGAGGCGATCACGACGAACCTTAATTGGCCGCCGATAAGTCCACGATCCGCGGCTCGTGACCGGTCGCGGTGAGAAGCTTTCACGAATCGAACCTCACGCTCGCGACCGTTCACCAGCGCCAACAACCTCACCGAGCCGGGGGGTGATGCCGAGATAGCGCTCGAGCCGCTCGGGTGAAGCAAAGCTCAAATGCCCGACACCGAGCGCCTCTCCGAGCGCGTTGAGCTCCACCGGCCGCTGCGCTGGCGCCGTCACGAGAAAGTGCTGCGCGCCCTTCTTGTTGCAGAGAAACCGGTTCTTCGTCTTCGCACCGGGCACGATTTACCGGATTGAGGCGAAAAAGCGGGTCGTTCTTATCTTGTTTATCCTGGTTAATCCTGTCCATTTTTGTTTTCGAGACCGCTTGCAGTCAGACCGCTGGGAACGTGTCTCTGCGATGCGTGCGGAACAACGAAGGCCATCTGAGCGGCAAACTCCACACCGCCGAGACCGCACTTGGCATATCATCGCCAGGCGCTTTGCGCACGCCGGCGGCCTGTCGCGTCGACGGTCATATAAAAACAACCTTCGATCCACACCATGCAACGGCTCCTCGCCCGACTTGCGGGCATGCAGCAGTTTGCCGCGCTCCACCATCGCGGCTTTCGCCTCCTCTGGACCGCGACACTGCTCTCCTCCACCGCGCGTTGGGCGGACGTGGTGGTGCTCGGCTGGCTCACGCTCGACCTGACGGCTTCACCCCTCATGGTGGGCATCGTGACGGCGAGCCGCATGGCGGGCTACGTCGCGGCACCGTTCATGGGCGTGATCGCCGATCGCGTCGACCGGCGCCTGCTGCTGATCATCGCGTCGCTCGTCAACCTCGCGACGGCCACCATCACCCTGCTCCTCTTCGTAACGGGTTATCTGCAGCTCTGGCATCTCGTCGTGCTCGCCGTCGTGAGCAGCCTCACGTGGTCGCTCGATCACCCGACGCGCCAGGCCTTTGTGCCCGACCTCGTGGGCAAGGATCGCCTCGCCAACGCAATTGCGCTCAACTCGGTCGCCGTAGAGACGACGGTGGTCGTCGGCCCCGGCCTCGGCGGCCTGCTGATTCCGGCATTCGGCATGGCCGGCGCGTACGGACTCATCGCCGGCATGTATGTGCTCGACGTGGCGGTTCTCCTGAGGCTGAAGGACGCGAGACAGACGACAACAGCCGCGCACGAGTCGCCGGTCAAAAGCCTTATCGGCGGTTTGCGTTACGTGCGGAGCAATCAGACGGTCCTCGTGCTGCTGCTGATCGCCGGCCTGTTCAACCTCTTTGCGGCCCCATACCGCTATGCATTCCTGCCGGTGTTCGCGCGCTACATCCTGGACACCGGGCCGGCGGGTTACGGCATGCTGACCGCCATGGCCGGCGTCGGCGGTCTCACATCCGGATTCCTGGTCATCGCTCTCGGCAATTTCCGGCACAAGGGCGCGCTGCTCGTGTTCGCGACTTTCGCCTTGCCGACGTCCCTGCTGCTGTTCGCGGTCTCGACGTCGTATCCGCTGTCGCTCGCGCTCGTGTTCGTCGCCGGTCTGACCCAGGCGATGACGTGGACGCTGATCGCCACGCTGATCCTCGGTCACACGGCCCAGTCGATGCGCGGCCGCGTGATGGGACTGCGCACCGGCGTGATCATCACCTTGCCGGTCGGCAATCTCGTCGCGGGCGCCATCGCCGAACGGTTCGGTCCGCCGATCGCCCAGGGTGCTTACGCGGCGGCGGCAGCGATGTTGATGCTGCTTATCCTGATCCGCGTGCCCGGGCTGCGGAGGTTGGAGTGAGTCGCGAAAGGCAACGAAAGCTTCAACCGGAGGAGTAAAGACGCGCGGATGGACTGCACTGGCGACTGACGATCGCGGAAAGCGCCGCACCATGGATGTCCCGCTCTTCCCGACTGATTTTTCCTTCGCGTCCTTGGCGTCCTTCCCGTAAAGCCTTTGCGCTCCGCGTCCTTTGCCGCCTTTGTGGTAAAGCTTTTAAAAAGGCACCGTCCCGTCTATCGTCGTCCGCTCCATCCGCCGGCGCAGCGGCAACGCGTAATCGACGATCGCGCGATGCTGCGTGGCGCAGTTGTCCCAGAACAGCAGGTCGCCGACTTCCCACTTGTGCGTGTAGATGAACTCCGGCCGCACGATGTGGGCAAACAGCTCGGCGAGCAGCGTCTGGCTTTCCTCGTCGCTCATGCCGACGATCTTCGTCGTGTACGCCTCGTTCACGAACAGGCATTTCTTGCCGGTGTACGGATGCGTGCGGACGGCCGGGTGTTCCATCGGTGGCGTCTTCTCCCGCTGCTCCTCGGTGAGCGGCGGGCGCTTCTTGCCCATCCGTTCGCGCGAATAGCCGTACTCGAAGGAATTGACGGCGCGGCGCCCTTCGAGCTTCTTCTTGGTCTCTTCCGGCAGCGCGTTGTAGGCGGTGGTCATGCTGGAGAACAGCGTGTTGCCGTAGGTGACGCCATCCTTCACCGGCACTTCCTTCGCGTAGAGCAATGAGCCGCGGCTCGGCTTCTCGACGTAGCACAGATCGGAGTGCCAGAAGTAGCCGGCATCCTCGCTGCCGATGGGCTTGCCGTTCTCGATCACGTTCGAGACGTTGTAGATCTCGGGATAGCCGGGCCGGCACTTGTCCGTGCGCACGTGGCGCTCGAGGTCGCCGAAGCGGCGGCTGAACGCGATGTGCTGCTCGGCGGTTATGTCCTGACGCTTGAACACGATCACCTCGCGCTCGTGCAGGACGTTCGCGATGCGAGCGAAGTCGTCGTCGCTGACCGGCTGCGACAGGTCGATGCCGGTGATCTCGGCGCCGAGCACGGCGTCGGAATGTCGTACGGAAAACACGCTGCTCTTCTCCTCCTGAATTTCGCCTGGGGCAGTAAATGAAGTGCGATGCGGACTACCGGTGTGGAAGATCGTCGAATCGCGGCGAAGAGATATTACTGGGAAATCGGCACGCGGAAACTCATGTGTCCGCATGGCGGACACGAATGGCCAACGATGTTGCGTCGACTGTGATAAGGCATTACGACGTGAAACCTTTACTGCGAAGGCACGAAGGACGGGACAAGCCTGAGAACATTTTTTGTCTTCACGGCCCCCAGGCTTTAAGCTTATTTGCCGGCTGCTGCGCCGGTACCCCGCACGCCGTCGAGCACCGTCATCGCCGATGATACGAGGCTTGCGACATCCGATACATTCGACGGAACGATGAGGGTGTTGTTCGTCTTCGCGAGGTTGGAGAACGCGTCGACGTACAGCTCCGCAACCTTGAGGTTTGCTGCGCTCGCCCCGCCGGGCTCGCTCAACGCGCCGGCCACGGCGCGCACGGCCGCGGCGTTTGCCTCGGCGATGAGGCGCAGAGCGGCCGCCTCGCCTTCCGCCTTGTTGATCGCCGCCGTCTTCTCGCCTTCGGAGCGGAGGATGAAAGACTGCTTCTGGCCATCGGCGAGGTTGATCTCTTCCTGTCGCTGGCCTTCCGATTTCGCGATCAGCGCCCGTTTTTCGCGCTCGGCGGTGATCTGGGCCTGCATTGCGCGCAGGATCGATTCAGGCGGCGTCAGATTCTTGATCTCGTAGCGCATCACTTTCACGCCCCATGTACGTCCGGCTTCGTCCAGCACGGCGACCACTTGCTTGTTGATCTCGTCGCGGCTTTCGAAGGTGCGGTCGAGCTCCATCTTGCCGATCTCGGAGCGCAGTGTCGTCTGAGCGAGCTGCGTGATGGCGGTGATGTAGTCCGAGGAGCCGTAGGACGCGAGCCGGGGATCGGTCACCTGGTAGTAGATGATGCCGTCCACGCCCAGCTGAGTGTTGTCCTTCGTGATGCAAACCTGCTCGGGCACGTCGAGCGGCACCTCCTTCAGCGAATGGCGATAGGCGACGCGATCGATGAACGGCATGATGACGTTGAGCCCGGGCTCGAGGTTGCGGTGGAATCTTCCCAGGCGCTCCACGACCCAGGCCTGCTGCTGCGGCACGACGCGGATCGACTCGACGACGAACGCGATGCCGAGCGCAATGACGAAGAACGGGATCGAATACGAGGCAAAGCCCGTGAAAGCGAGCAGCACCGACAGTACCGTGACAACGACGATCTTGATGAACATCGCGATCCTCCCTTCTTTTTGTTGTTTTCCGCGCCTCCACCGAAGAGGCAAGACATCAGTCGCTGCGCCCTACGGGGGCGTGGGCGAGACATGCAGCAGGTTGCCCTGCGTCCTTAGTATGTAATAGGTCTGGGCGCGCCGTTCACCGATCACCCGGGCGTCCCAGAACGTATCGCGGTATTTCACGCGCGCGAGCCCCTGCCCCTCGTCCAACCAGGAAACAAAGGTCACTGCCTGACCGACATCGACGTTGTTGCTGTCCCCCGGCGCGGCAGACGCCCTGCGATGCCGGCTCACGGCGAGAACGCCGAGGGCTCCCACCGCAGTCGCCGCAGCAGCCTGGAGCGCCAACGGATGGTCGAGGTAGGCGACCAGCCCGGCGACGAATGCAGCCATGCCGAGAACGAGCAGATAGAACGTGCCGGACAACATCTCGGCGATGACGAGGACGAAGGCAACGATCAGCCAATACCAGTATGCGTGCATGGATTATGGCGGCTATGATCTATGCATAAATCATAGCGCACACCGCATTGGCCTGCCCACCCAATTTCCGGCGATTCGTAAGTAGCGTCTTAAGGAAGTGAGCTGCCCGGGTGCCTCGAACGTGCTGGAACTCATCTCAAAAATGCCAACGGTCATCCTGTTAATCCTGTCCATTTCTTGTTTTGAGACCG
The DNA here is from genome assembly GCA_050260255.1 of Rhodospirillaceae bacterium. Taxonomy (GTDB): domain Bacteria; phylum Pseudomonadota; class Gammaproteobacteria; order Burkholderiales; family SG8-41; genus JAQGMV01. The sequence continues at coordinate 17,464 of JBLNBW010000164.1, forward strand.
CTTGTACGGAGATGTTGAGGTCCCCTCTACTCGGGCTTCAATCCCGCCGCTTCGACGACTTTCTTCCAGCGCGGAATCTCCTGCTGGACGAGCGCGGCGAATGCCTCCGGTGTGTTGGCGACCACGGACAAGCCCTGCATGAGGACGCGCTCTTTCACCTCCGGCACGTTGAGCATGCGTGCCGCCTCGCTCTGCAGTCTCGTGATGATCTCGCGCGGCGTCGCGGCCGGCGCCAGCAGCCCGAACCACGTGGCCATGTCGTAGCCCGGCAAGCCGCTCTCCGCGACGGTCGGTATGTCGGCGGCACTGGCCATCCGTTGCGCGCTGGTGACCGCGAGCCCGCGCACACGGTTGCTCCGCACCTGCGGCAGCACGACCGGAATATTGCCGAACAGCATGGAGATCTGGCCGCCCATCACGTCGGCGAGCGCGGGGCCTTCGCCCTTGTACGGAATGAACCGGAGATTGACGCCCGCCATCAGCTTGAAAAGCTCGCCCGCCATTTGCGGCGAGCCGCCGAACGCCGCGCCGAAGGTGAGATCGCCGGGATGCGCTTTCGCCACCGCGATGAGCTCGGCCACCGATTTCGCCGGCACCGACGGGTGCACAGCAAGCAGCAGCGGGGATACGGCAACGACGGTCACCGGAGCGAAGTCGCGCACCGCGTCGTACGGCACCTTGCCGCGGTAGATCGCCGGCACGACGGCCTGCGTCGTCTGCGAGCCGACGAGCAGCGTATAGCCGTCCGGCGCTGCTTTGGCGACGTACTCCACGCCGATGGTACCGCTCGCGCTCGGACGATTCTCGACGAAGAACGTCTGCTTCATCCCCTCCGTGAGGCGCTGCGCAAGGATGCGGGCGACGTAGTCGACTCCGCCGCCGGCCGCAAACGGCACGACGATGCGCACCGGCCGCGTGGGGTAAGAGCTCGCCGTTTGCGCTTGCACTGCGCTCGCGCCGACGATGCATATCGTTAGTGCCAGAAGCCGTTTCATTACTCCTCCTCGCGGTCAGTCGTGGCCGGTATGGTAACGCCGTGTCAGCGAGGCAACCACTGAGGTTCGGTGTTCACGTGGTCTCGCCTTGATCGAGCTCGATGTTAGCGCGAGCTGCGTGACCTCCAATGACTCGTTTCTTTTCGTTATGCGTACTACACCGCCTCAAATCTAACTCTGACCCCAATTTCCTGACCCCAATTTTCCAGCGGAACCGGCATTGCGCCGAAGCGCTCTAATTTTCGCAAGCTGGCATTTGGACCAACCAGGACAAGCGATGGCCTTCGTTCAAACTGCTCCTCAGCTTCGCAACCAGTACGATGACGATCATGTACTGCGGTCGTATCTGAAGCATACGCTGCCGGGCGACGTGCTCTCCGGCATCGAGCCGGCATTGCGCGAGCTGGGCCGGCTTGCCGGCGACGATCTCTATCGCCTGCAGGCTGCCGACCGGACGAGCGAACCGATGCTCACGCAGTGGGACGCGTGGGGCAACCGCATCGATCACGTCAGTACGACGCCCCTATGGCAACTCGCGGAACGCATCGCCGCCGAGCACGGGGTCGTGGCCGCCGCGTATGACACGCCTTACGGACAGTACGGGCGTGTGCACCAGTTCGCGCTCGCCTATCTCTTCACGGCGTCGACGGATCTGTACAGCTGCCCGCTCGCAATGACCGACGGCGCCGCACGCGCGCTGCTCGCTGCACGGAACGACACACTCATTGCACGCGCCGTGCCGCACCTCACTTCGCGCGATCCGCGCGAATTCTGGACGAGCGGCCAATGGATGACGGAAGCGACCGGCGGTTCCGACGTGGGGCAGACGGAAACGCTCGCACGGCACGACGGCCGTGTATGGCGGCTGCATGGGAAGAAGTGGTTCGTCTCGGCGGTTCAGTCCGAGGTTGCGCTGACACTGGCGCGCCCCGAAGGCAATCCGCCCGGCAGTAAAGGGCTCGCGCTGTTCTATGTCGAGACACGCGACGGCGATCGGCTCGCCGAGGGCATACGCATCGATCGTCTCAAGGACAAGTTCGGTACGCGCAAGGTGCCTACGGCCGAGCTCACATTGGACGGCGTCAAAGCAGAGCTCGTCGCCGGCGTGCGCGATGGTGTAAAGCACATCGCGCCCATGCTCAACGTCACCCGCGCATGGAACACGGTGACCGCCGCTGCCTTCATGCGCCGCGCCCTCGCCCTCGCCCGCGATTACGCGCGGCACCGCGTCGCCTTCGGCGCCCCGCTCGCCGACCAGCCGCTGCACGTCGACACCCTCGCCGGGCTGCAGGCCGAATTCGAAGGCGCGTTCCATTTCGCCATGTTCATCGCGGAATTGCTCGGACGTATCGAGCATGAGCGCGCAAGCGAGGCCCAGCACCGCGTGCATCGCGCGCTGACGCCGATCGCCAAGCTCCTCACCGGCCGACAGGTGGTCGAGGTCATGAGTGAAGTGATCGAGGCGTTCGGCGGCGCGGGCTACGTCGAGGACACCGGTTTGCCGGCGTTGCTGCGCGATGCCCATGTCCTGCCGATCTGGGAAGGCACGACGAACGTACTCGCGCTGGATGCACTGCATGCGCTAGCGGATGAGGAGACGCGAAGGGTCGTGCGGCGGGAAGCGGCGCTGCTGCTGAACAGCGTGCACAGCCGCCAACTGCTTCCGTTGTCGGCCCGCGTCGACGGCGCGCTGGAGCAGGCCGAAGCATGGCGGCTGCAGGCGATGGCGTCGGGAACCGCAACGCTCGAGGCGGGCGCGAGACGCTATGCCATGACGCTGGGGCGCTCGTTCGAGCTTGCCTTGCTGCTGCGCCACGCACAACGCGTGCTCGACGAGCAAGGCGACAAACGCAGCTGCGCGGCTGCTGTGCGGTTCGCCGCCTTCGGGACCAATCGGCTCCATCACGCGGATCTCGCGGACAGCAGCGCGCTCGGCCGCGACGCGGATTAGACGCTCGGCTATGCGGCGAGAACGCCCTTCTGCTTCGCCGTGTGGGTCGCAATCGCGTCCATCAGCGGTGGAGAGAGGCAGTCGTAAGGCTCGAGGCCCAGCTCCTTCAAGCGTGCACGCACCTCGCCCATCTGCTCGGGCCGCGCGCCGGACTCGATGATGGAAGAGACAAAGGCGGCGAACTCGGGCGCCGACCAGCCCTGCTCGTTCGACAGCTCGGTATGCACGAAGTCGAAGCCATATAACGCATGGTCCTTGTTCTCGATGCGGCCATACATGTGCACGCCGCATCCGGTGCAGGCGTGGCGCTGAATGGTCGCGGATGGATCGACGACCTTGAGCTTCTGCTCGTTCGCGGTGACCCGCAGTTTGTCGCGACTCACGACCGCGACTTGCGAGAACAACGCGCCCTTCGGCTTCCAGCACTTGGTGCAGCCGCAGACATGATTGTGAGCGGTATTGCCGGTGATGCTCACCGTGACGGGCGATTCAACGCAATGGCACTTAAGCGTGCCGCCGGCGAAATTCGCTGCGCCCGGCTTCACACCTCGGTCGACCGCTGGATGTATGGAAATAGTCATGACGTCCTCCGGTGACGATGGATGACTTGCCATCCCCCCATCCTGCATGTTCGTGTGAATCGTGTTGCGGCTTCAGCATACGCCGGGCGCGCAACCAGATAAATGAGTGGAACCGGTATTCCCTGCTTGAGACAACGCGCGTCGGTTGACGCGGCAAGATTTACCGCTCGGCTTGCAGAGGTCCCGCCCGGGAATAGCCCAGCGCGCCTTACCAGGCGTACGCGACGCCGGCGCCGCCGCGCGGGTCGGCCGCGCCGCGCATCTTCCCACCCAGCGTCGAGATCACGTGGGCGCGGGACATGATGGGCTCGAAGCTGTGCGGGCTGTGAACGACGGCGTGCCCCATCGCGCGCAGCTTCTCGACCACCGATCGTTGGATCGTCGCCTCGGCCTGGATGCCGCGGCCTTCGCAATGAATCCTCGGCACGGTCACCGCTTCGACGGGCGACATGCCGAAATCGACGATGTTGAGTATCGCCTGCAAGGTTGCGCTGATGATCACGCTGCCGCCCGGTGCGCCCGCGATCAGCACCGGCTTGCCGTCTTTCAGCAGCATGGTGGGCACCATGCCGGTGGTGCGTGCCTTGCCGGGCGCCATGGAATTCTTCCGTCCCGGTACCGGGTCGAAAAGCTTCATCGAGTTGTTGTAGTTGAAGCCCAGTCCCGGTGTGACGACGCCGGATGCGGTCCCCAGCGTGTGGGTGAGCGAGACGGCGTTGCCCTGTTCATCCATCGCACAGAGATGCGTCGTGCAGCCCGGCGGCGAGGTCTCGGCGTTGCCCGGGAAATCGCCGTTCTTGATACGGTCGGCCCAATACGCCGCACGCGCCTTTGAAATCAGCATGTCGGTGGGCACATCGGCAAACCGCGGGTCGCCGAGATATTCGTTTCGATCCACGTGCGCTGCCGCCATCGCACGCGCCAGCAAATCGAGATGACGCTCGGACGAGTGATTGAGGCTGCCGAGATCGAAGTGCTCCAGGATCTGCAGCATCTGGATGATGGTGGCTCCGCTCCCCGGCGGCGGATTGGAGCGCACGACATAGCCTCGATAGGTTCCCTCCAGCGGCGGTCCCTGGTCGGGCCGATAGTCGGCGATATCCGCTCGCGTCACGTACGAGCCGTTCGCCTCCAGGTCGCTCGCGATCTCGTCACCGAGACTGCCGAGGTGGAATTCCTGCCAGCCGCCGCGCGCCAGCCGGTCCAGTGTGCGGGCGTAATCGCGCAAGTGCACGACCTCGCCGACGTGGTAGAAACGCCCGTCGGGGTGGAGGTAGATGCGAGCGCATTCGGCAGTCTTGGTGATGCGCGTCATGCCGCTCGGAATCCCCGGCTGCGCGTACCGCGTCCACACGCTCGCCGCATGAGGCGTCACGACGATGCCCTCTTCGGCCTGCTCGATCGCGGGCGCGATCAAGTCAGCCCAGGACATCGTGCAGTGCTGCTCGTGAAACAGCCCCAGCCCCGCCGGCGTGCCGGGCGTCATGATCGACGTATAACCGATCTCGCTCCGATAATCGTCGAACAGGCTGTATCCCGATATCGGCGTGCGCCCCTTGCAGTCGGCCTCCCACATCTCCGGCCGCACTTTCGCGCCGGCCCGGTTGTAGAAATCGATCATCCCGCTCTGCCCGGTGTCGGCGCGGTAATAGTGGAGCGTACCCATGCCGCCGATGCCGCACATGAACGGGTCGTTCACCATTTGCGCAAACGCCGTTGCAACGGCCGCGTCGAACGCATTGCCGCCCCGCTGCAGCACCTCGGCACCGACATCCGCTGCACGCGGTTGAGGACAGACGACGACACCCTTCATGGTTCGCGCTCCTGAATACGCCAAAGACTCGAAATTAACACGAGACCGGGTTTCGGGATTCAGGGGGCGAAGCGTGACGATAGAGAGTGCGCGACGGTGACGCTCATACGCATGACAGGCGGTGACCACTACATGTCGGCTATAACGAATCGGCTACGCCGCTGTTTCCGACAAGCCTTTTACCCCGCGACATTCCGGAAAGCGCTTACAGCCCCAGAATTCCTTGCCTGCATTCGTACCCTGCTTTGCCACGCGCTTCACCATCTGCCCACCGCAGCGCGGGCACGCGGGCGCCGCCTCTGCTCGCAGCGTCTCCGCGCGTGACGAAACCGGGATTATCGCTTCCCTTCGCGCTGGCGCCGCCGCACGCGCAATGCGTGCCTGCTCAATCATCTTGCCGAGTGCCGTCCCATCAATAAGTGCGATATTTCGCCCCTCCGCAAACTCCATCGCATCCTTTGTGAATCTGCCCGATGTGACGACGAAGCCGCCGGTAGCACCGCGCGCCGCCATTGCGCCGTAGAGTTCGCGCACGGTACTCACCGATACTTTCAATGCGCGCCATTGCTTGCATTGAACGAGAAAAATTTCGGATCCCTTTTTGAGCATGAGGTCCACGCCGCCGTCAGCACCACCGCCACCCGTATCCGCGACCGCATATCCCTTGAGGCGAAACGCCTCGCCAACGAGCAGTTCGAACTCCTGCCATGTCACATCATTGGCAGCTCGTCCCGCTTTGAAGTCAACGATGAGGCGCTCGCGCTTCTTCCGGCCAACATATGACGCACCGGCGCCGGCCAAGAAGATAACCGGCAGGAGGTATTGCAGATAATAGGAAAACGTTTTGATGAGCTGCGCGACCATCATCTGGCCGAGCTGACCAGCGAGGGCCTTCGGAACCTCAGAGATCGCGTATCTGTGCAGGAATACATACGAGATTGCGGCAAGTACCACGCCAACCCACCACGGTAGTGCGGCCGCGATCTCGAATAGATCTTCTAATATGCTGCCGTTATTTTTTCTTCTCGCCATCTTTCTCCCCTCGTGTTCCGAGCGAGACAGGTCTAGCAGCGATTGTAGGGTGAAGCTTATTGCACAAATAGTGGATAAATGCCTTTCCAGCTATCATGCGTCATAACAAGCAGTGAAAGCTATACATGCCGGGTCTGAACGACTATCTCACCAGCTTCCGTAGTCTGAACGTCAACCGCGTCGGTGGGCGCGCGAGTCCGCACAAACCGTGCATGCTGCTTGCGGTCCTCGGACTTGCCGAGGCAGGACACCTGGAGCGAAACGAGATCCACTTCGAGCCGCCGCTACTGGAGCGCTACGCGAAGTTCTTCGCGGCGGTGCGCACCGAGACCGATCATGCCAACCCGTACTTCCCGTTCTTCCATCTGCGCAGCGACGGCTTCTGGCATCTGAAAGCCCTGCCGGGCCGCGAGGCGGTCGTTGAAGCGATGGATACGGCCAGATCGATGGCTGCGATCCGCGATAACGTCGAGTACGCGTATCTGGACGATGAGCTGCACGAGCTCGTCCTCAACACTAAGGCAAGAGAAGCGCTGCGCGAGACGCTGGTGGTGACTTGGTTTGCCAGCCGGCGGATCCAACTCGAGAAGGTTTTGCAGGAAGAGCGACAGAGCGATCTCTACGAGACGGCCCTACGCCAGAGCACGGCAGGCAAGCCCCTCAAGGTCATGGAAGAGCCGCCCATTCCGGCTCGCACTGCTGCCTTCCGGCGCATCGTGAGCGAGATCTACGACTATCGCTGCGCGGCATCGGGGTGGCGCATCATCCTGCCGGACAACGAAACGGCGATGGTCGAGGCCGCCCACATCATTCCCTTTGCCGAATCCCACGACGACGATCCTCGCAACGGCATCGCCCTCACGCCTTCGTTTCACTGGGCGATGGACCGCAATCTCATTGCCCCTGGCCCGGACTACAAGTGGCACGTCTCTACGAGGCTCGACAAGCGCTTCGCCGACAACAAGCCGCTGCTCGAACTAGCCGATCAGTCGCTGATCCTGCCGAAGGACAAGAAGATGTGGCCGCGGGAAGATGCATTGCAGTGGCGACTTACCAAGTTCAAATAGGTTTCGAGTCTCACCCTAAGCTGTTGTCAATCAACGAACCGTCACGCTAGGCACGCTTCAAAAGGAGAGATCGTGAAACTCGCTCGTATGCGTCTGTTCAACTTTCGGTCATTTGGTCCAGAGCCCGCGGATATCGACCTGGACAACATGACGTTCCTGCTTGGCCCTAACGGAACGGGAAAGACGGCAATCCTCCAGGCGCTTGCCCGCATGTTCAGCCTCGACCCCACGCAACGAAGAATCAGGCGCTCCGACTTCCATGTCCCGGCCGATGAGACTCCGGAGAACGCTCCGGAAGAACGGGAGCTGTGGATCGAGGCGGACTTCGAATTTCCCGAACTCGAGCAGGATGGCGCAGGTGAGACCGACCTCCCGGCGGTGCCTGGGAACCTTGCACACATGCAACTAGTTGCGGAAGACGGTCCCGCCCAAGTTCGCTTTCGGCTCAGGGCAACGATCGATCAGGACGATGACATCGAAGAGAACTTTACCTACGTTACCAGCGAAGACGAAGATGGGGTCCCTGTCGAGGAAAGTCGTGTATCGAAACAGGACAGAAATGCGATCCAGGTTCACTACCTCCCCGCTCGGCGCGATCCGGCTGACCACATCTCCTACTCTGCCAATGCAATGCTGGGACGGGCGTTGCGCTCGGCGGACTGGAGCGCCGAGCGTGAGCAGGTCAGCGCCCTTACAGACCAAATTGGTGACGAACTAACGGAGAACGCAGCAATCGACGGAATAGCCGCGGCATTGACCGAACAGTGGAGTACTCTGCACAAGGGCGCGTACTACGCGAATCCGTCGGTCTCGTTCAGTGGAAACGAAATTGAGAACCTTCTTCGCCACCTAAGCATTGGGTTTACACCCGGCCACGGAGAATCCATTGTTGATTTCGATAGGTTGAGTGATGGCCAGCAATCCCTCCTCTACATCTCACTCGTGCTGGCCATGCACAGCATCGGGAGCAAGGTCTTGAGCGGTGAACTGGCGGGGGCGTTCGACATTGACAAGTTGCGGCCGGCCGTCTTCACGCTCATCGCAATCGAAGAACCTGAGAACAGTCTGTCGCCACACTATCTCGGGCGCGTCGTCAAGACGCTTACCGCGTTCGCCGAAGGACAGGACAGCCAGGCCCTGGTGGCAACGCACTCACCCTCGTTGCTGCGCCGAGTCCCGCCGGAGTCTGTCCGATACCTCCGCCTGAGTGCGGCGCGGACCACAGTCGTCAAGAGTATCGAACTGCCGGAGGATGAGTCAGCACAGAAGTTTGTCCGCGAGGGCGTCCAGGCCTTCCCGGAGCTGTACTTCTCTCGTCTTGTGGTCCTGGGTGAAGGGGATAGCGAACAGGTCGTTCTGCCCCGCCTGCTCGAAGCGCGAGGCATCCTCGCTGACGATGCATCCATTTCTGTCGCGCCGCTCGGAGGCCGACACGTCAATCACCTCTGGCGGCTCCTGAACGGGCTCGGCATCCCCCATGTCACGCTGCTGGACCTGGATGTCGCGCGCCATCAGGGCGGATGGGGCCGCATCAGGTACGCCGCCAGGCAGTTGCTGAACTACGCCGACATCGATGGCAACGACCTGACGCAGGAGGAGATCGACTGCATTCCCGCATGGAACTCCGACGACGGAATCATCGTTGACGACCAGGGCTGGATTGCCCGGCTGGAGGCGTTCGGCGTCTTCTTCTCCGCGCCGCTCGACCTCGACTTCATGATGATGACGCACCACCCGGAGGCGTACCTCGTTGACGACGACGAACTGGCCGCGCCTGAAGAAGACACGGTCAAGGCGGTGCTTGGCAAGAACCACGATGTGCTAGGTAATCAGTACACCGAAGAGGAGCAAACCTACCTCGATGCCTACCACCGCAGATTCAAGCTGGACAGCAAGCCCACCTGGCACATTCGGGCGATGGCGGGCATGGATCACGACGCTTTAGTCGAGGCCATGCCCGAAGTGCTCGAGCGCATGTTCGACTCCGTCGAGGCGAAGCTGGCGGACCTGCCCGAATGATCGCTGTAGAACAGTGGTCGCCCGCGGACGGCCTTTCCCTTGAGCCGAATGCGCTCACAGCGGCAAAGGAGATCAATCGCAACCTCGCTCTGACTGCAGGCCCTGGAGCGGGGAAGACAGAGATGCTGGCGCAGCGCGCCGACTATTTGCTGCGCACAGGGATGTGCCGGTACCCCAAGCGCATCCTGGCGATCTCGTTCAAGGTTGATGCCAGCCAGAACCTGAAAGCACGTGTCAGGAAGCGCTGCGGACCGGAACTGGCGGCACGCTTCGACAGCCACACGTTTCATGCATTCGCGAAACGCATCATCGACCGCTTCAGACTGGTCCTCACCGGACAGGACGCGCTTGATCCGGACTATGCGGTCGGTCCGCGCCGGGTCCAAAGAAGATCAATCACGTTCAACGACATGGTGCCCCTCGCGGTCGAGATCGTGGAGTCAAGCCAGATCGCGCGCAACGCAATCAGACAGACCTACAGCCACGTGTTCCTCGATGAGTTTCAGGACTGCACTGACGTGCAATACCAGCTCATCAAGGCGTGCTTTCGGGGTACGAGTGCCAGGCTGACGGCAGTGGGAGACACGAAGCAGAGGATCATGGGATGGGCCGGTGCGCTTGAGGGTATCTTTGAGACCTACGCGGAGGATTTCGAGGCCCACTCACTCAACCTCTATCAGAACTTCCGGTCTGCGCCGAGGCTCCGCCGCATGCAGAATGCGATGGTGCGCGTCATGGACCCTCCCGCCGCGCTCGACGATGACGACCTGCCCGGCCATGCGGGCGAGATCGAAGTTCTGCGCTTCGACGACGATGATGACGAGGCAAATGCTCTCGCCGACGCCGTGCGCGGCTGGATTGACGACGAAGACGTTGATCCTTCGGAGATCGCGGTGCTGGTAAGCAAGCAGCAGAACCTGTACGGTCAGAAGCTGCGTGCCGCGCTTGACGCGCAAGGGGTGCCCTTTCGGGACGAGGATGAAGTCCAGAATCTGGCATCGGAGCCGGTTGCGAAGCTCATCGTGGACTTCCTTCTCATTGCCGCAGGGCAGCGACAGCCAGCCGCCTATCGACGACTTCTCGACCTCGTTGTGTTCGAGCGGGGACTCGATCCAGAACGCGAGTATCAGGCGCGTTCCCGGTGGGATCGCTTCGTCGCGGGCGTCAGGCAAAGGATCGCGATAGGCGAGACCGACCTTGCAGACCTCGACGATCTCCAAATCATCGTTAACGAGCTGCTCGATATCGTCGGGCGCGATGCCGCAGTCGGGCTCTCGCCCGCCTACGCGCAGGGAGACTACTTGCAACAGCAGATCGAAGCAACGATAGGCCGTGCGCATGCATTGCTATCGAGTAGCGAGAACACGGCCACAGCGCTAGCCTCGTTCTCCGGAGATCGTGCAGTGCGCATCATGTCGATCCACAAAAGTAAAGGTTTGGAGTTCGACACTGTAGTTGTGCTGGGCGTCGAGAAGCAAACCTTTTGGGGCGAAGAGGAAGCCGAACGCTCTGCGTTCTTTGTCGGCATCTCGCGAGCCAAACGTCGTTTGTATCTGACCGTCTGTGATCGCAGGAATAAACCAGACGGGGCAAACAGTCACTGGAGCGTCCAGAGGATCGAACATGATGAGTTCGTCGGATACGCGACGCCCTATCTGTAACCGGGGCAAGGCGAGCGTGACGTCGGGGATTGTCCCGAAGGTTTAAGATTTTCGCCCTGCGCGGCCTCCGGCTGGCGGATCATTCTCCCGGACAACGAAACCGCGATGGTGGGAGCTGCGCACATCATCCCCTTCGCCGAATCCCACGACGACGATCCGCGCAACGGCATCGCCCTCACGCCGTCCTTCCATTGGGCGATGGACCGCAAACTCATCGCGCCTGGCCCAGATTACAAGTGGCACGTCTCTACGACGCTCGACAAGCGCTTCGCCGACAACAAGCCGCTACTGGATCTCGCCGGTCAATCGCTTATCTTGCCGAAGGATAAGAAGATGTGGCCACGCGAGGATGCGTTGCAGTGGCGGGCAAACTGCCTACTAACCGGCGTGGTAAGCAATGGATAAGGACGTGTACATAGGGGCAATAACGATTGCCACCTTTTGCGTTCTTATCTATCAGCGCTCGGTCGAGCCGGAGGGTGCGCCACGAACATCTATAGCCCAACCGACGTATCAGGGCTATCAAATTCATCAGCCTTATCTAAGTTCTCCGACTTATCTACACGCCCCTCAATACTCTACTCAAACTTTTGCCGGTTATAGATGCACGGTAGACTGCTCTGGTCATCAAGCAGGCTATGATTGGGCTGAAGAACATGACATTGATGATCCGGAGGAGTGCGGCGGCAATTCGCAGTCGTTCATTGAGGGCTGCCGCTCGTACGTAAAAGAACAGTACGGACTGGAGTGAACGCGATGTCGGTGATCATTCAGTACATGCGACGGTGGTGCTCGAGAACATCGCAATCTAGTCTCGTCCCGGCTGACGCGGCTGCGCGCACCCCGCTCTCCTTCTTAAGGGACAGTCCCCAAACGAAAAAATCTCAAAGCCCGCTAGCCGCTCAGCAAGATTTACCGCTGCCGCGGCAAGATACTCTAGACTGACGGCAAACTAACCGGGGGAAACGATGGACCCTATCAGCCTCGCGTTTACATTCTTAATGCAAAATCCCGACAAGGCGGTGGCCGGTGTACAACAACTGACACGCCCCGGAAATGTCAACGTGTCGAAAATGAAAGAAAGCTTTGCAGACTTGTCGCGTGGAATATTGAACTGTTACCACAGGACAGCACGCTTCCAGTTATCCGATATCATTCAAAAACCTTGGATTCGAGAGGCGCAGTATGGTGCGGACAATTCTGCTCTCATTCGTATCCAATACACCGGGTTAACTGCGTCCAACTACCAGATGGTGGTTGCTGTGCTTGGCAGAGGCACTCAAATACGTACCGCCGTCATCACCGATAGTGCGGTCGTGCCCTACAGCAAACGGTGTGAATTAGAACAGTGGACCGACGCTAGTAATAGGTAAATAAATTGTCATTCTAGCTGTGGCAAAGTACGGGGCAGAATCCCTTGGTTCCGTGGCATTCTGCGATGCCACGACATATTTACGCATCGCTCGGTAATACAATCCTCGCCATCACTCCGACTTGCTGGAGCAGATAGAGCAAACCCCCGCCATCAACAAGTTCAATTGGCTTGTCTTTCGAGAATTCAAACGCATCACGCCCATACCCACTCGTACAAACTAGAATGCCTTTGTTTGCACCTTCGTTGAGCATGGTGCCATATAGATCTCTGACTGCAGAAACGCCAACGGTGTCTTTGTAGCGTTTACATTGAATTACGACTTTCCCGCCGAGGACGGGTCTTGTGTCGAATGCCACGGCATCTACTCCGCCATCCTTGGTTGAACGAGTGAGCTTTGTATCGAGACCCATCCGCGTAAAGAGATTGCTCACTAGGTTCTCAAATTCGAACGGATTGAGGTCCATTAGATTAGGACGACTGTCTAGTTCTCCCAGCACGTCACCTTGCTCTACGAAACGCTTATCGACCATATCAAATTCGACGATCGGCTTCACAGCTTGTAGCTCGTCTGGTCGCGGTGATACGCTCGCTCCTAGGTTTCTCAAGCATGCGCGCATATCGATCCTGGCGAGGTCTAGGCCTTGGAATCGGTCTGTGGTCGTCCGGACCGATACAAGGCACGGGTTTATAGGTTGTCCGGTCGCAGGGTCAATGTCTTCGACATAGCCGTTGAATGCGACTACCTCGACGTGTCCGTGATGGTCTGCTTCTAATACCTCGTGGATGGTTCGAAGGGCAACCGCCGCCACCACGTCTTGATACAGAGCTTTTCGGTCGCCCTTTTTCCGCTGCTTTGCTTCAATCCGGTCCCCTGATTTGACGTACCGAAATGACTCAACGTCCGGTACCACCTGTATAGTCGGCAATTGATACTCGACAACAAGCTCCCTAGATTCCGCGACGTAAGCCAACCTGAACTGTTGGGGGAATCCTTCCGGGTATTCCGAACGCGTCAAGACGAGCGTGTTGTATGCGACTACCGCATCGGGATCACCTTCTAGATATCGCGTCTGAAGATCTGTCACCTCAGCGTTTCTTTGTCTGACCTTCATCAAAAACTCTTGCCTATTCTTTTCGTATTGCTGTCTATCAGCAGCCAATCGCTGCTCGCGCGTCGCGATTCTGACTTCGAATGCAGCTAACTCAGCTCTGTATTGACCCTCTGCCTGCGTTGATCGTCGACTATGGCGCCCCTTTGCTCCGGGGATGAGCTTTGTGAAGAAGCCGAGTGGCTTAGGCAGCATCTTGATTGGTTTAGGCGGTACCGTTTTCAATTCATCTGGAATCTCATATTCCGGATATTCCTCACTTAGCCTGAGCACGTCGAAGTCGATTCGATCATTTGTGTTCAACGTGTGGCCAAGGATCGCGCTTAAATCAGAGAGGCACTCTTCCAGAGCCTCGTTCTTTTCCTCTACGTCTAAGTTGCGCTCCTCAAGATATCTCTTCTTTTCCTCTCTAACAGCGATGACGCGCATTCGCGCCATGTGCTTCTCTTGTGCGATTTGCATACGCAGTTGCCTCTTGCGCTCAGCCTCCGCACGCCGTTGGGCCCGCGCTGCCTCTTTCGCCATAGCGCTAACAAATGCGCCCAGTCCTGTCCTCCGCCCCATCTCCTTCCCCCGCTCCCTTAATTGGTGCTCTTTGCGCCAAGAGAAACAAGGGCGCGCAAGAACACAGAATTTCTGTGAAAGTCCAGAAATCTTCTCTGACCTTCTGAGAACGCGCCCACATTGACCTTTTCCGTTGTGACGACACCCATACGACTCAGGGATAGATCGTTTGCCACCGGGGAGACAAGCAAGTCACCATTGTCTTCGAAAGATATAAAGCCGCGATCGAAGAGGTGGTCAATGCTGGGCGTCAAGAGCAAGCCGTTTTCGCCGTTCAGGCGCTCATCGCTCGTCTTGCAATCGCGCCACGGCTTGCAGTGACTTGCCCGTAGGTGCTCGGGTCGGTCAACCTTCGTGATACGGCAGAAGCGTTCTACGCGCTGCACGTTCTTTCGGAATTCGCCCTGACCGCGCCGTGCGAGGATCAGCTGCTGCTTTTCGGTTTCCGATAGGGCGGCGTTGCGCGCAATCTCCGACTGTAAGTGCTCTTCCCACTCAACTAGCGGCTTTTCGTACACGATCGGCAGATCGCCGGCAGCCGTCATCTGCATTAGTTCCGTTACCTGGGGTCCGGCTAAATTGGCGAGAGCCTGCATAAGCCCCTCGGGGACAGCGGTTAGGTAGACCGACTGGAGGCCGCGGCCGTCAGGCAGAAGCGGTGAATATCGCTGCGGCAGAAACGGCGCAAGCGTCGTCATATGGTCGGCTGGCCTGGCGGGAATAATGAGATCGACATAGCGAACATCGATCCGCCAGCCGATGTTCTCCCAGTTTGGCCCGGCGGCGCCGAATTCCGGCGGCTTGGGTGCTTCGTAGCAATACGAGTGGGCGACCGCAACGGCGCGGATGTAGGTATCGGCGAAGGACAGTACGAGATCACCAGGCGATACTTCGCGCATGAACTCGTAGAAGGGATTCCTATCCCCGTTCGCCTTGCGCTTGGGCGACCAAAGATAGCCGCCCGCCCTTTCCTGGCGGTAGGTTTGATTTTGGTTTACCCACCAGTAGCGCAATTCGTCCGTCCCTAGGTAGAGTGCTTGTTATGCTTATTAAATTTCCACGTCGACTTCGAATGTTACTCGGACTTCCGTGATTGCCTCGTGCTCGTCGCCAGCCTTACTAGTCGGCACCGCGCACAGGGAAATACCGCCACTCCATGCTTCGGTCGCTATTGCTTGTCTATAAATTCGCGGTACATCGCCTGGAACGCATCTGTAGCATCCTTTCCGTTGTCTAATCCATCGAGCATGGTCAGCAGGTCATCATCCGTAAGAATCATAAGAACCTTGCGCTCATTATTGAGCCTGCGATAGGCCCGCTCCAAATCGAAGTTATTCCGCTTTCTGCTTACGAGTACACCAAAAAAACCACGCACATCGTTGAGTCGGGCCGCAAGTTGAAAAAACTCTTCGTTACTCAGATCCTCCATGTTCTTTAGCTCAAACACCACGAGTTGAGCACGCCACAACTGCTTCAAATCCTGCCAGAATCCGTCCTTTCCATTGTTGTAGAACGTTATATCGACATATTCCCGCCCATCATGCGAGCCCACCTGAGCCTCGGGATCGTGTAGAGGCGGCGAAAACAATTTGGTCAATATACGGAGGATCAGTGCTTCGTAACGCTTCGCATCCGCCTTCCCTGGTCGTAATGCTTGCAGCTGCGCGCGAAACTCCGCCGCATTCGTCTCCTGTTTTCCTGTGCCGGCGACCTTAAAAAGATCGGCAGGCTCAATCACATCCTTCTTCCGGCGCTCGAGGTGTTCAACATAAGCGTGGCGCAATTCCGGCGTTTCGTGCAAAGCCTTAACCACTGTCTTCTTTGTAAACTCATATTTTTGGTTTATTTCTTTCCACGTGATCTTAGGCTGCTTTCCAATTGCCCTCACGGATCGGCCCAATTCCGCATCTCGCAATACATATCGGTACGTAGAATTCCAAAAATCGCGGTAGTCAAACATAGGGAAACGACGCACCACGGCCTTTGGCACCAGAAGTATGGGATTTCCATTTTTTGGGTTTACGGGAAGGTTTGTGTGTATGTCTTCCCAAGTGAGGGAGTCCCATTGAAATACATGTTCTAGGCAGATTCCGAATTCCAGCGGTATTCCATGAAGAGCGGCCTGCTTACGGGTATAGTCGACGAAGAATGGCTTGACGATATTCGTGCACATATCGCTGACGAGATCATAGCCAACACCTTCGATTAACAACTGCATTTCTGCCAGATGCGTAATACCCTTTTCCTGTATGTCAGCGTTTGCAACTATCTCTTCATAAATTAAACGACCATATTTTTGTCCCATCCCACGCCCGCGATGACTGCCTTTCGTCATACCAAGCATCGTCTCCTTTACCTCAGGGAAGTCGAGCATGCGTTCGGCGACAGCCGGCGTGCCCTTATTTACATGTTCTATCGCAAGCGCGAAAAACTCATGCAGCGTGGCATGCACGGCCTGAAATGACTTATGTTCATTCTGATAAAACAGGTATGGGTCGATATAGAGCTTGAGATCTTTAGCAATATTTGGAATGATGAAATCAACTTCGGACTGCCGCAAATTTAACTTCAATGCTTGGGTAAGCAGCATCTTCCACCCCTAAAGGCGTCTGTGACGCGGTTGCGCGGTCTTATTCGAAGTGAGGCAATTACGAGGTAATGACCTGGTTACTTATTCTTTATGCAGCCATCATGCTGCCCCTCACATGTCATCATTCGCAAACCTTAATGAACATATTGCGGCTTCCGGCGCGAGTGTTGAAAACCATAGACAACGAACATCGGGACGTGTCCTAACAATGGGTTTTGACAAAATTGATCCCATCTTTTTACATCCTCTTGGTACTTTGAAGTCCTATTGTCTTACGAAAGTACCGCGAGAAACTCAGCGACGATGCGAAACTCACCGTCTTCTGCTCCACGGATAACGATCGGTTCGAAGCCTGCCTGATCAGTGTCAGGTTCCAGGCGGATCTGCGTGTGACGCCAACCGCCTTCGGCCACGGCGGTCTTGGAACTTGAATACACCTTTATGGTGAAAGTACCTCCCAGCTCTGGATCATCAATGCTGCGGTGCTGGGCGACTACAACTTTTCCATTGCGGGTGCCTTCGGGATTTGCGCGGAACAGACACCAAGCACCATTGGGAATACGGCGGTTCATCGACTCACCAACCACCTGGGCTACGAAAAGTCCCGGTTGGATATGTACCCAGTCAGGCACCTCGACCCATTCGTCGGCATCCAAGTCCAGCGATTGGCTATTGCTAAAGTTTCCAGCGGCAAACCGAAGGTCAACTAATGGAACGGCACGTAAGCCAGCGCGTTCACCAGCTGGCACGCGGCGCAGCGGCGCGACCATTGAAGCCGGAAGACCTGGCGACTCCTCCGGTGCACTGTGCATTGTCGTGCGCGCTTTTAGTCGAGAACGTAGATGCGCCGCCAAATCAGGATCAACGCAGAACACATAGCAGCCGCGCATTCCCCGCGTTAGCAATGTGCGGTACGTGTTCTTGATAATTCGGTCAGCTTCGGCCGCAGCACTGGTCGGATTTTCCTTAGCGAGCCTGCGCAGACCAGACAAAGACTTGTCAGATCGCGCACGCCGCTCGGGCACAGTCACAATCCGCCCGTTTCGAAAGACCAGATCTGGCCCGATGATCACGCCAACGTAGTCGAGTTCCAGTCCCTGGCAAGTGTGAATACAACCAATCTCTCTCACGGAATCATCGGCGACGATCCAGAGGCTACTATGTTGCGTAAGGTTCCAGCGCCGCCTGTAACCGTGCTCCGGAAGGACAATGTCGAAAGCCGTAGCGTCGCGCTTGCTTGCCCACTCCCAGCAATAACCCGCCACCACACGTGATCGATTGTTGCCGAGATTGCGGTCATGAATGAGTTCATGCACAGCATTCGGCGAGTCGAGCACGCGGAAGTCAAACTCGTCGGTATCGAGCGTTTCGTTCGCCGAACTTCGTATTTCGAGCGTGTGATCAACCCACGCAAGGTAACCATCAGATCCGTTACACCGAAACTGCGAGGTTAGCTCGCATTCCGTGACCTCGGCGCCGAGGCAAGCCGCCCACCTTCGAAGTGCCTCAACATGCCCTATATCCCGCAGCGTGACGCGTTGATCGTCGTCCACGAAGAAAATAGTGCACCGAGCGGCTGAGACAAGTTCCTTGATCTGGTTTTCCCCTAAGTTCCCGTAGAGACCAGACTTCTCGTTCAATCGGTGCGCTTCATCGACAATGAGTACATCAAAGGAGTCGCGCTCAGCGTCCGAAAAGACGCCAGAACCGGAGAACAGGTTGCTGATGTGCGTGCGTCGAAAGGATCCGGTTAAGCGTAGCTCGTACACCGCGCGGGGTGCAGCATTCTTGGAGACGTACCGTGCGTTCTTCTCGCGTCCAATTAGCGTAGCGAGCAGATTAACAGCAACCACGGATTTGCCGGTCCCTGGGCCGCCTTTGACGATAAGAACCTGCTTAGTGCCATTGTGGGCCGCATTTGTCAGTTTAAGAGCCGTCTCGAACACCAACTTTTGCTCGTCGATAAGGACGAACTCTATGTTTCCTTGCAGCATACCCAGGACACTGTCGGCGAGCATCTTGGAAGGCCTGATTTGGCCGCCCTCGATGCGGTACAGCAGTTCGCCATCGTCGCCATATCGCACATGGCGCTTAATAAACTCCTGCAGCCGGCGGCGCTCAAGAGCGCCTGTTAAGAAGAGCGGCGCACGCTCGATGTGCGGCGCATAGAAAGCATGGTCGATCACGCCATCGCGCTCGTAATTGTGCAGGTATGCACAAGGTCGAAGCGCGATGCCGCCCTCGTAGACAGCGGCATTAAAGGTTTCCAACAACGTAGCGTAGGACCACGCCTGATAGGAAGGGTGTGGACTCTCAACCTCTCCCGTACGTCCTCCGCGTCGCGCCAACACAATGCCATCCTTGTCGGTACGCTTCACCTGAGACCACTGTTTAAGCTCAACGATGACTGCCCTCGACGCTCGCTCGTCGTCGAGGCCGGTCACGATGAAGTCGACGCGTTTGTTGGTCTGGGGAATCTTATATTCGATAGCAACACCCGAGCGGGCGGGAATATCTTCATCGCGCAACACACGTGCCATTTGCAATAGTGACTCGCGCCACGCGCGAAACTCGCCCGGTGCCACACCGCCCCCCGTGCGCTCCCTGTAGGCATCGGCCACTACCTGCTCAATGTCACGCGACAACGCGTCCTCGAGGAATTTATTCTTGGTAGCGCGGTAGATTATCATCGAGGTGATCAACTATAGATGGGTGTTAGAGGTCCGTGTATTTCTTAGCGTTACCTCGTGCACGCTCCACCGGATACCGCTGTTCATTGATTTCCAGCTTGTCCGCTGCCGCGAGCAATGGATCGATGCTTAGCGCATCAGACAGCTGTAGCAAATAGAGGAACACGTCTGCGATCTCCGTTGCTACGGCACTCTTCTGTTTGTCAGTGAGCTGACGACTCTGCTCCTCGGTCAACCACTGGAAGTTCTCGAGTAACTCCCCGCTTTCTGCACACAAAGCACAAGCGAGGTTCTTGGGGGAGTGAAACTGCGCCCAATCGCGCGCCTTGGCGAACGCTCGTAGTTTTTCGGTCAGTGCTTTTATATCTTTAGTCATCGATCCCCCATCAGTCACCCTATGGCTGCCACGGCAAAGCACGTCGTCACCAAAAACCTTCCGGATGAGCGCCGAGATGGCCGCAGTAGATATGGCCTAGCGCGTGCGCGAGGGTGGCGAAACAGGCGTTAACGTTGAGGCTCTCGTTGATCATGACGAGCCCGCGATGGCGGCGGGTGGGGCGAATCCGATGTGCGTTCCCCAACGAAGGCTTTCGGATGGCGGGAGGGCATAGCGTACGGATACAAATGCTGGCGGTATTTGTCACAGTCCCTCCCGCCGCCAGCGGAGCGTTGATCTTCTCGCGTGCTTGCTGTTCCGACGTCATGCAGCAGGGCTCCCCGGCCTACTTACAATCGGCGTGTCGAAAGCGGAGGAATGAGGCCGTATATATCGCTCGGCGCTCTCCGGCGCCTACCGCTTTTTCACTTCGTGGGCAGGATGTTACCGCTCGGAATGACGATGCGCAAAAGGAATGGCCGCACGACGGCCACGAGCGGAATCCATGTACTGGAATTCATCGAAGGTACACCCCTGCTAAGGGCGTATGGGGACAGTTGGCCGGTAGAGCAGCTGACTCTTAATCAGTAGGTCTTGGACTAGCTACCGACCCAACGCTTCCGGATTCAGCCGCGCAGCGTCCCGGTCGCGTATGTCGTGAGGAGGACCGACCTAGCTGAGACTGTCCCGGTAAGGGTGAACGCAGCACATGTCGAGTCCCGGCCCGAAGATGCCGTGCATGTACCGATGCCCTGCTCGCGGGCATCGGTACACTCGCCAAGTTTTTCTTACTGCTCCAGTCGGATCCCCGACGCTCGCACCACGCCGCCCCAT
>JBLNBW010000165.1:0-13233 GCA_050260255.1 Rhodospirillaceae bacterium
TGGAAGATCTCCCTCGCCCGCGCACTGGTGGAAAAAGCACTCAAGACACTCGTCGGCGCGGAATGAAGCCGATGAACGCCGACACGAGACCGAGTACAGAAGATCGGAGGCAGGCTACCGCGGTGAGATGAAATGTGACGCAGAATTGGCGCGCCCGGCGTGATTCGAACACGCGACCTTTGGCTTCGGAGGCCAACACTCTATCCAGCTGAGCTACGGGCGCGGCGCAGGGATGTGATTCTAACACGCCTTGAATCAACGTTTTATGAGAGTTTCGATTCCGCTATAATGCCCGGTTTTCGCCCGACCCTCAGGAAAAAGCATGAGCGAGAACCATACCGACGAGCACGAGACCTTCATCAAGACACCCAAGCAGCTCATCACCGTCGTGGTCCTCGCCTTTGTGGTTCCCATCGCGCTCATCGTGCTGCTTACGCAGCTGGCGACGCGGCAAAGCGGCGTGAACCCCGAAGACCCCGCATATTCGGAAGAAGCCGTCGCCAAGCGCCTCAAGCCGGTGGGCGAAGTGGTCATTGCAGACGCGAGCGGAGCCACGGCCGAGAAGACCGGCCAGCAAGTGGTGGAAGCGGTGTGCGGCGCATGCCACGCGACCGGAGCGTTGAACGCGCCCAAGATCGGCGACAAGGAGAAGTGGAAGCCGCTCATCGCGCAAGGCCACGACAAGCTCACGCAAACGGCGATCCATGGGATACGCGCGATGCCGCCGCGTGGTGGCAACCCGGATCTCACGGACACCGAGATCGCGCGGGCGGTCGCGTACATGGCAAATCAAGCGGGCGCGAACTTCAAGGAGCCGGCGGCCAAGCCGGCCGCGGCCGCCCCGGCAGCGACGGCTGCCGCGACACCGGCCCCCGCGAGCGCGGCACCTGCTGCCGCGAAGGGCGGCGATGCGGGCAAAGGCAAGGCGGTATTCGACAGCACCTGCGCTGCCTGCCATGCCACCGGCGTTGCAGGCGCCCCGAAAGTGGGCGACAAGGCGGCCTGGGCACCGCGCATCAAGGCGGGTCTCGATGCGCTGCACGCGTCTGCGCTGAAGGGCAAGGGCGCGATGCCGCCCAAAGGCGGCAACCCGTCGGTGCCCGACGCCGACATCGCAGCCGCCGTCGACTACATGGTCGGCCAGTCGAAATAAGGCGTCCCATGCATCGCATCGAAAGGCGCAGGATGCTGCGCCTTTTTTTTCTTGCGCAGCCCCGCCGGTCAGCCGCATGAGCACCTATGCGATAGGCGACGTGCAAGGGTGCTACGAGCCGCTCTGCCGGCTGCTCGAGCGCATTGCCTACGACCCTGCGCGCGATGAGCTTTGGTTCGTGGGCGATCTCGTCAACCGGGGACCCGAATCACTGCGTACGCTGCGCTTCATCCGCGCGCTGGGTGATCGCGCGGTGGTGGTGCTCGGCAATCACGATCTGCATCTGCTTGCCGTTGCCGCAGGCGTGAAGACGCCGCATCGGGAAGACGCGCTCGACGACATACTGCAAGCCCCGGATCGCGAGGAGCTCCTTGCGTGGTTGCGCCATCGAAGAATGATGCATGCGGCGCGCGGCTATGCGATGGTGCATGCGGGATTGCTGCCGCAGTGGGACATACCGCGCGCGATGGCGCTTGCAGCCGAAGTCGAAGCGGTGCTCCAAGGCAGTGCCCATCAGCAGCTCTTCGAGCATATGTACGGGAACACGCCGGCGGTGTGGCGCGACGATCTCCATGGCTACGCCCGCCTGCGTGTCATCATCAATGCGATGACGCGGCTGAGGCTGTGCACGCAGGAGGGCGAGATGGAATTCGGCCACAAGGCCGGTCCCGAAACCGGACCGGCCGGCTACATGCCGTGGTTCGACGTGCCGGGACGCGCGAGCGCCGGAACGCCGATCCTCTGCGGCCACTGGGCTGCGCTCGGACTCATGCTGCGCGCCGACGTGCTCGCAATCGATACGGGGTGTGTGTGGGGCCGGGCGCTTAGCGCGCTGCGGCTCGAAGATCGGCAGCTGTTTCAGTGCGATTGCGGCTGACCGCCGTCTCCAGCGCTTCGGCGATCACCTGCCGTGCGGCATGGGCCAGCTCGCGCCGATGCGCCTGGGGCTCCACCGCATCCAACACCATCAACGTGCAACGTATGCGCGGCACGCGCACCATGCGGCACACCGTCTGCCATAGCGACCATTTGCCGTCATACGCGAGCTCGGTGCAGCGCGTGCCGTCGCCTTTCCAGTAGCTCAACGCTACGGGCAGTATCGCCGCCTGCTCCGACACGGCCGGCTGCAACAGCGAGCTGTGAAATTTGAGCACACGGCTGCCGTCGGTGGTCGTGCCTTCGGGAAAGACCGCCACGAGCTCGCCGCGCCCGAGGACGGCACACACGTCGCGATTGATGCGCGCCGTGTCGTGCCTGCGCGCGCGGCTCAAGTACAGCGTGCCTGCGCGCGTGGCCAGCCAGCCGACGAGCGGCCAGCGCGCGACCTCGGACTTCGCGATGAAACGCGCCGGCATGATGGCGTCGATCGCAAAAATGTCTATCCATGACACATGATTCGCGACCAGCATCGCGCGCGGCACCGAAGCGTCTTGCGCGGCGCGCGAGCGCACCACATGCAATCTGATGGAGAGAATGGCGAGCAGCTGCCGCGACCAGCGGCGTATGTGGGCGCGCCGCTGCGCCTCGGTGATGCGGGGAAAAACGATGCCGGCGATGAGCATGCCGCGCACGACGTGCAGTCCGAGCCGCGCGATGCGCAGCACGCGCACCGGCAAGGACGTGACCGATGCGCTCATGCGCGGGCCAGCGCGCCGCCCGCTAGGCGCGCACGAGTCACCAGTCACGTGTCACGAGTCACGCCTACAGAGAAGTCAGCGCGTCACGCGCGAAGTCGCGCCGTCGGACAGGATGCGTACGCGATCTCCGGGACGGAACGTCTGATCCGGCTCCTGCGTGATCGCGACATATTGGCCGTTGTCGAGCTTCACGGTGACTTCGATGCCCGCGCGCCGTGTGCCCGCCTGTTCCGCCGCCTGCCCGGCAACGCCGCCCGCGACGCCGCCCAGCACCGTCCCGACCGCCGAGCCGCGGCCCTGCCCTATCGTGCTGCCCGCGATGCCGCCCACGATCGCGCCGGCCGCCGGGCCTATGCCGCTGCGCGTGCCTTCTATCTGCACTTCGCGCACGCTTTCGACCACGCCCATGCGCACGCTCTGCTCGCGTCGGGCCTGCTCGCGGGAGTAGCTGCCGCTGCCCATGCCGGGCGCGCAGCCCTCGATGATGACAACCGCCGCCGCCAGGGCAGTCAGCATGACGATACGTTTTTTCATGATGATCTCCGTCTTTCGATGCATGACACGCATGCAAGCCGCATGTCACGCGCAATGTAAAGTCAAACGCCGCGCTGGCTGATCACCAGATGCGCGTGCCGAACGACTCCTTGTAAAGCACGCCGATCTGATCGCGGGTGAAGCGGTGGTTCTGCCCGCCGCGGCACGCGATTTTCAGAGCGCCGAGCAGCGAAGCAAGACGCCCCGTCGTCGGCCAGTCGAAGCCGTTCGCGATGCCGTACAGCAGCCCCGCACGGAACGCGTCGCCGCAGCCAGTCGGATCGACGATCGCTTCCGGCTTCGCGCACGGCACTTCGAGGCAATTCCCGTTCTGATAGATGAGCGAGCCGCGTGAGCCGAGCGTTACGACGAGCGCCTTCACCAGCGCTGCGAGCTCTTCGAGGCTGCGGCCGGTCCGTTCCTGCAGCATGCGGCCTTCATAGTCGTTCACCGTCACGTAGTCGGCAAGGCGCACGAATTGGAGCAGTTCTTCGCCCCCAAACATTGGCAGTCCCTGACCCGGATCGAACACGAACGGAATGCCCGCTTCGTGAAATTCGCGCGCGTGCTGAACCATACCGTCACGACCGTCCGGTGCGACGATGCCAAGCACCACGCCGTTCGCGTCTTTGACGTGGTTGGCATGAGCGTGGTTCATCGCGCCGGGATGGAACGCCGTGATCTGGTTGTCGTCGAGATCGGTGGTGATAAACGCCTGCGCCGTGTACGAGCCGGCAATGGGACGTATGTGCGTCTGCTCGATTCCGAGCTGCGTAAGGCGCGAGGCGTACGGCGCGTAATCGTCACCCACGGTCGCCATGATGACCGGCTCGCCGCCCAGCATCTTGAGCGAGTATGCGATGTTCCCGGCGCAGCCGCCGTACTCGCGGCGCAGGTCGGGCACGAGAAAAGCAACGTTCAGGATATGCAGCTGATCCGGCAGGATATGGTTCCGGAAGCGGTCGTGGAACACCATGATCGTGTCGTAGGCGATCGAGCCGCAAATCAATGTACGCATGGAAGAAACCCGGTTGGAGTGGCGGGATTATAGCATCGGCTCAGCGCATCTCCCGGCGCGACACGCGGGCTGCGTGCGGCGCTACAATGCCCGTGCAGTTCGGGCGAGAGTCGTGAAGACTAACAAACGGAGGACAGCATGCTGAAGGAATTCCGGGAATTCGCCATGCGGGGCAATGTGGTCGACATGGCGGTCGGTATCATCATCGGCGCAGCGTTCGGCAAGATCGTCGATTCGCTGGTGAAAGACGTCATCATGCCGCCCGTAGGCTTGCTGCTCGGGCGAGTGGATTTCTCGAACCTCTTCGCCGTCATCAAGGAAGGTGCGCAGCCGGGCCCGTACCTCACGGTCGATGCCGCCCAGAAAGCGGGCGCGGTGACGCTGAATTACGGGCTCTTCATCAACAACATCATTTCGTTTCTGATCGTCGCCTTCGCGGTCTTCCTCCTCGTGCGCGCGATCAACCGCCTCCGGCGCAAGCAGGAGGAACAGCCCGCCGCCGCGCCGCCGCCCGCCGAAGAAGTGGTGCTGCTGCGCGAGATACGCGATGCGCTGAAGAGGTAACGGCGCAGCGGGCCGGTCAGCCCGTCAGCACCAGTGCCCAGACCACCGGCACGGCGAGCAGCGACAGCATCACCGCTGCGCTGCCCATGTCTTTGGCGCGCTTGGCGAGCACGTGATGCTCGAGCGAGATGCGATCGGTGACGGCCTCGATGGCCGAATTGATGAGCTCGACGACCAGCACGAACAGCACGCTGGCGATCATGAGCGCCTTGCCGATGCCGCTGGCGGGCGCATGCAGTGCGAGCGGGATCAGCACGAGCGCAAGCAGCACTTCCTGCCGGAACGCCTCCTCGTGACGAAACGCCGCCGACAGACCGTCGAGCGAGTGCAGCAGCCCGCGCCACAAGCGGGTGATTCTCTGCCTGTGCCGTGCACGCGCTCGCAGTGCAGAACGCGTCGCCACGGTCACGGCCCGGCCGGCCGCCACGCGAGATTCAGCTCGCGCGCAGCTTTCACCTCGTCGAGCCGGCGAACCGGCGTCGTGTGCGGTGCCGTCTTGAGCAGCTGAGGGTCGCGGCGCGCTTCGTCGAGGATTTCCCGCATGGCCTCGACGAAAGCGTCGAGCGTCTGCTTCGATTCGGTCTCGGTCGGCTCGATCAGCAGGCATTCCGGCACCAGCGTCGGAAAGTACGTCGTTGGCGCGTGATGCCCTTTGTCGAGCAGCCGCTTGGCGACGTCCATCGCGGTCACGCCGGTCTCGTCGCGCAGCTTACGCAGCGTGACGATGAACTCGTGCGTCGCGCGGCGCGTCGGGAACCCGACTTCGTATCCGATGTCCTGCAGCCGGCGCATGAGGTAATTCGCGTTGAGCACCGAGAAGTCGGCAACGCGCTCCATGCCTCGCGCACCCAGCATGCGCGCATACACGTAGGCACGGAGCAGCACGCCGGCATTGCCCGCGTGCGCACCCAGCCGCCCGATGGACGACGGAAGCTCGCCTTCATCCGCGAGACGGTAAACGTGGTCCGTGCAACGCACCACCGGCACCGGCAGGAACGGCGCCAAGCGCTCGTTGACGCCGACCGGCCCCGCGCCCGGCCCGCCGCCGCCATGCGGCGTGGAAAACGTCTTGTGCACATTGATGTGTATAGCGTCGAATCCCATGTCGGCCGGTGTGGCCTTGCCGAGTATCGCATTGAGATTCGCGCCGTCGTAATAGAGCAGGCCCCCCGCCGCGTGCACCGTTTCCGCGATGTCCACGATGCGCTTCTCGAACACCCCCAGCGTCGAGGGATTCGTGAGCATCAATCCTGCTGTGTGCGGGCCGACCGCGGCGCGCAACGCGTCGAGATCGACGTTGCCTTCCGCATCGGTCGGAATTTCGCGCACGGTGTAGCCGCACATCACCGCGGTTGCGGGGTTCGTGCCATGCGCCGCATCAGGCACGAGTATCTCGTGTCGCGCGGTGTCGTGACGGCTGTCGTGATACGCGCGGATCATCGACACGCCCGCGAGCTCGCCTTGCGCACCCGCCATGGGCGCGAGCGTCACCTCCGTCATCCCGGTCACGGCTTTCAGCATCTCCTGCAGCTCGTACAAGCACTGGAGAAAACCTTGCCCGGTGCTGTCCGGCGCATCGGGATGACGCGCCAGAAACTGCGGCAGCATGGCGGCCGCGTTCGAGGCACGCGGGTTGTACTTCATCGTGCAGGATCCGAGCGGATAGAAATGCGTGTCCACCGAATAGTTGCGTTGCGAGAGCGCGGTGTAGTGGCGCACCGCGTCCAGCTCGGACACTTCCGGAAGACGTGGCGGCGTCTTGCGCAAGTACAGCGGGGGGATGCCCGCAAGCGACGCCGCCTTCCCCGGCGTCTGCGCACCGTTGATGCGGCCGGAACGCGAGCGCTCGAATATCAGCATGCGTTCACCGAGTGTCGCCGCGCCTCGCAAGCAGGGTTATTTCAACGCCGCGAGCGCCGCGTCGTAATTCGGCTCCTGCTTGATCTCGGACACGAGCTCCGAGTGCAGGACCTTGTTGTTCTCGTCCACGACGACCACGGCACGTGCAGTAAGGCCCTTCAGCGGACCGTCGGCAATGTCCACGCCGTACTTGGCGTGAAAATCGCGGCCGCGCATGGTGGACAGCGTGACGACGTTATTGAGCCCTTCGGCCCCGCAGAAGCGCTTCATCGCGAACGGCAGATCGGCCGAGACGACGAGCACGACGGCATTGTTGAGCGAGCCGGCTTTCTCGTTGAACTTGCGCGTGGAGGTCTGGCACGTGGGCGTATCGAGGCTGGGTACGATGTTGAGCACTTTGCGCTTGCCGGCGTAGTCCTTGAGGCTCACGTCCTTGAGGTCGCTGCCCGTGAGGCTGAAATCGGGAATCGTATCGCCAGGCTTGGGAAAGTTACCGGCGACGTTGACGGGATTGCCGCCGAGCGTAACGGTTGCCATACGTGCTCCTTGTTGTAGCGGGTTGGGAATTCGTGCGACGGCTGCGGCCTCGACGCTATGACATCACGCGATGCATGCTGTCGGCATAACGCTGGAGATCCTCGCCGGTCTTGGTCTCGGTCGCGCACACCAGCACATGCTGCGCGAGCTCCGGATAGTGAAGCCCGAGATCAAGGCCGCCCAGTATGCCTTCGGCCTCCAGCGCGCGCAATACGGGTTGCAGCGGCCTGTCCAATTCCATGACGCATTCATGGAATATCGGCGCGCTGAACCGGCGCCGCACGCCGGGCACTGCAGCGAGCGCATCGGCGAGCTTCAGCGTGTTTGCGTGACTCGCGCTCGCCGCTGCCGCGAGGCCCGACGGCCCCGTCAATGCCATGTGGATGGTTGCCGCCGTGACCATCAGACCTTGGTTCGTGCAGATATTGGACGTCGCCTTCGAGCGGCGTATGTGCTGCTCACGCGCCTGGAGCGTCAGCGTGTAACCAGGCTTGCCGTCAACGTCCACGGTGCGCCCGACGATGCGCCCCGGCATCTGCCGCACGTGCTCTTCGCGGCATGCCATGAACCCGAAGTAGGGGCCGCCGCTCGCGAGCGGTATGCCAAGCGGCTGGCCGTCGCCGATCGCAATGTCCGCGCCGCGGCCGCCCCATTCGCCGGGCGGCTTGAGCACCGCGAGCGCAAGCGGATTCACCACGGCAATGACGAGCAAGCCGTGGCTTTTCGCCCGGTCGCACAGCGCATCGACATCCTCGAGTGCGCCGAAGAAATTCGGCAGCGGAACGACCAGCGCCGCATGTTGGGATGCGTCGACGTCGTCGAGCGCGCGCACGTCCGTGCAACCGGTCTCGGAGTCGTAAGGCAGCTCGGTGATGGCGACGTCTTGATTGCGTACGATGGTGCGCAGCACGGCGCGCCATCGCGGATCGACCGTGCGCGGAACCAGTATCCCTTTTGCCCGCTTGTGCAATCGCACCGCCATGAGCGCCGCTTCGGCGAGCGCCGATGCGCCGTCGTACAGGCTCGCGTTCGTGACCGCGAGGCCGGTGAGCGAGGTCATCATCGACTGGTATTCATACAGAAGCTGCAGCGTGCCCTGGCTCGCCTCCGCCTGGTAGGGCGTGTACGACGTGTAGTACTCCCCGCGCGTCGCAATCTGCCATACGGCCGCGGGAATGTGATGCTCGTACGCGCCTGCGCCGATGTAGCACGCGTAATGGCCATCGGAAGCGGCGCGCTCGCGCATGAGGCGCATCACCTCCATTTCGTTGAGCGCCTGCGGCACGCCGGATACGCCGCGCATCCTGAGTCCGGACGGTATTTCGTCGAACAGGTCTTCAAGGCGCGACACGTCGATCGCGGCGAGCATGGCCGCGATCTCGGCGTCGGTATGCGGGATGAACGGCATGAGCGCTATGGTGCAAGCATGCTGGAGACGCAGCGATGGCCGCGGCGCCTCGGCAACGCGGCCTCAGTGCGTATCGGCCGCGATTTTCTCGTAACCCGATGCATCGAGCAGCGCCTCCACTTCCCCGGCGTCCTGGGGCTTGATCTTGAACAACCACGCCTCGTACGGCGCCTGATTGATCTTCTCCGGCGCGTCGCTCAGGGCCCCGTTGGCGGCCACGATCTCGCCCGAGACCGGCGCGTAAATATCGGCTGCCGCCTTCACCGATTCGATCACTCCGGTCTCTTCGCCCTTCTTCACCACGCGGCCCGCTGCCGGCATGTCGACGAACACCACGTCGCCGAGCTGCTGCTGGGCGTGATCGGTGATGCCGACCGTCAGCGTGCCGTCCGCTTCGTGCCGCACCCACTCGTGCGTTTCGGTGTATTTGAGATTGTCAGGCAGTTGCATATGAGCTCCGGATTGAAAACTTCGCTGCTTGTGTTGGAGGCTGGTTCACGCGTGCACGAGCGCACGGCCGTTGCGCACGAAAGGCGGCTGCACCACGCGTGCGCGTAACGCGCGATCGCGCACTTCGACTTCGGCATCGTCGCCGGGACGGACACCGCGCGGCAATCGTGCGAGCCCTATCGATGCATTCAGCGTCGGACCGAAGCCGCCGCTGGTGAGCTCGCCTGGACCGCGCGCCGTGCGCACCGTCTGATGTGCGCGCATCACGCCTTTATCCTCGAGCAGGAGGCCGAGGAAGTCGTACCGCGGCGCCCGCTGCTGCAGCGCGCGCTTCCCGATGAACTCGCGCTCGGCATCCATGGCAACGGTCCAGCCGAGGCCCGCCTCGTACGGCGTGTGCTCGGCATCCATGTCCTGGCCGTAGAGGTTCATGCCGGCCTCCAGGCGCAACGTGTCGCGCGCGCCAAGCCCCGCGGGGGAAACGCCTGCTGCAAGCAGTGCGCGCCACCACGGTTCCGCATCGGCGACGGGGATCATGATTTCATAGCCGTCTTCGCCGGTGTACCCGGTGCGGGCGACCCAGAGGTCGTCGCTGCCGGCGGCATGGAACCGTGGCACGTATTCGGCAATGCGCGTCGCCGGACACGCCGTGTGCGCGCGCTCGCGCGCAAGCGGTCCCTGCACCGCGATCACCGCGAGATCCCGCCGCGCGCGCACCGTGCACGCATATCCGCTCGCGTCGCGCTGCGCGTTCATCCACGCGACATCGCCATCCGCCGTTCCCGCGTTCACCACCACACGATATACGTTCAGCCGCATGAGATACACGATCAAGTCATCGAGCACGCCGCCGTCGTGATTGAGCATGCAGCTGTAGAGCGCGCTGCCTTCGGTCTCGAGCTTCGCGACGTCGTTGGCGAGGAGCGTGCGCAAAAAATCGCGTGCATCCGCCCCTTCGATGTCGAGCACGAGCATGTGCGACACATCGAACATCGCCGCAGCAGTCCGTGTACGCTCATGTTCGCGCAGCTGAGAGCCATAGTGCAGCGGCATCTCCCACCCGGCGAACGGCACCATGCGCGCGCCGAGCTCGCGATGAACGGCATGGAGCGGCGTAGTCTTCAGCGGCGTTTCCATTGTCACGACGGCGCGGGAAGCAGGTCCAGGCGAAAGCCCGATGCGCCGAGATCGCCGGTGTCGAGGTCGAGTTGCAGCGTCACTTCCGCATTCGGCGGAATGCCGAGCGCGGGATCGCGCGATTTGCCGAGATATTCGCGTGGCGAAAAGATGCGCCGTGCGAGGGTGTGCTCCTGGGCGTTGGTCAGCACGAGATCCAGCGCGGGATACGCGACATCGTACTGCGCGTGACTGCGCAGCGTCGCGGTGAGCTGGATGACACCCGGCCGCGATGAGTCGGGCACCTGCAGATCCGATGCTTCGATCGATATCAGGCGCGGCTGTTGCGGCAGCGGCACTGCGCAGCCGAGCGCATCGCACGCGCGCGTCAGCACGGGCTTGAGTCCCGGATAGTTGGCGGCAAGCTCGACGCGATAGACATACGCCGCCTGCGCAATGAGCACGAGCGCAAGGAGCACGCTGGCAACGCCCCATGCGTACGAACGGGTGCGACGCGGCGCGTCTTCGAATGGCTCGTCGTCAGCCGCCGCTGGCAGTTCTTCGAGTGACGCGGCGGACGCCGCGGCCGATGCAGCGGTCGACGGCGCAGGGGCTGCTGCCGGACCGTTCTGCGGCGGCGTGGCTGCGGGCGCGGGCGCCGCCGCAACGTCCGGCGCGCGTTCCCCGACCGGCTCGACCACCGTGCGATCGACTTCGCTCGACAGCGTGCGAAAGCCGTCGAACACCTGCATGCAGCGGCCGCATCGGACCTGGCCATGCTGCTTTTGCAGCTGCTGCGGCGTCACCCGGAACACGGTGTCGCAATTAGGGCAACGCGTGAGCATGGTCATGATGCGAACGATCTATGTGTGGTAGTTCGGTCATCCGCCGCTGCGGCGCGTACCGCTCACCAGCACCCATCCGCTTTCCTCGACGACGGGCTCCAGCGCATAGTGGCCGCCATATGCGGCCGCGACTTCATCGGCTTGCTCGGCGAGTATGCCGGAGAGCGCGATTCTGCCGCCGCTGCGGGTCAACGTGGCGAGCAACGGCTCCAGCACGATGAGCGGGTTCGCCAGGATGTTGGCGACGACGACATCCGCGGCCGACTGCAGCCGTTCCGCGGCGGTGTAAAACTCGGCCGGCACCCGATTCTGCACAGCATTGTCGCGCGCGGCAAGCACAGCCAGCGGATCGATGTCCACGCCTTCGGCGCGTGCAGCGCCAAGCTTGAGCGCGGTAATCGCCAGTATCCCGGACCCGCAGCCGAAGTCGATCACCGTCTCGCCGCCTCGTATCGTGTGCTCGAGCCAACGCAGACATAGCCGCGTGGTGGGATGGCTGCCGGTGCCGAAGGCGAGGCCGGGATCGAGCAGGATGTTGAGCGCGGACGGATCGGGCGGCGTATGCCAGCTCGGCACGATCCACAAGCGCGGACTGATTTGCTGCGGCCCGAACTGCGCTTGTGTGGCCCGGACCCAGTCCTGATCGTCCACGCGGCTCACTTCGAACGCCGTCTCCGACGGAAGACCGGCCTCTGCGCACGCGGCGCGGACGCAGTCATCGAGCTGCGCGTCCGCCGCGAACAATGCGGTGACGCGCCCATGTTCCCAGGCCGCCGCGCGGGCGCCCCCCGGCTCATCGAAAATGGGTTTTTCGAACGCCGTGCCGGCGGCCGCATCGGCCACGTCGACGCTCAACGCGCCCTGCTCCAGCAGGGCGTCACTCAGACGCTCGGCGTCGTCCGGACCGACGACCAGTGCGACGCTGAGCCAATAGGATGCAGCCATGTGCGGAAAGCGCCTTCGGGTCGAGCCGCCCGTGCGGCCACAGCGCTTACTCGTCGCGCTGCAGCCTTGCGAGCCGCTCTTCCAGGTAGTGGATATTGGTGCCGCCGCGGCGGAAGCCCGCATCGGCCAGCAGCTCCTGATGCAGCGGAACGTTCGTCTTGATGCCTTCGATCGCCGTCTCGGACAAGGCAATGCACATGCGCGCTATCGCCTGCTCGCGGGTTTCGCCATACGCGATGATCTTGCCGATGAGCGAATCGTAATGCGGGGGTACGGTGTAGCCGGCATACGCATGCGAGTCCACGCGTATGCCCGGACCGCCCGGCATGTGAAACGAGGTGATCTTTCC
Organism: Rhodospirillaceae bacterium; assembly: GCA_050260255.1. Lineage (GTDB taxonomy): Bacteria > Pseudomonadota > Gammaproteobacteria > Burkholderiales > SG8-41 > JAQGMV01. The sequence goes on from JBLNBW010000165.1 coordinate 12,417, forward strand.
GGGCGACGGCGTGAACTTGAAGGGATCTTCGGCATTGATCCGGCACTCGATGGCGTGGCCTTTCAGCACGATGTCGCGCTGGCGTAGCGGCAGCTTTTCGCCGGCCGCCACCCGGATCTGCAGCTGCACGAGATCTATGCCGGAGATGAGCTCGGTCACCGGATGCTCGACCTGGATGCGCGTGTTCATTTCGATGAAATAAAACTCGCCGTCCTCGTACAGAAACTCGAAGGTTCCTGCGCCTTCGTAGCCGATTTTCCGGCAGGCCTCGGCGCACCGCTCGCCGATCCGCAGTCGCGCGCGCGCGTTGAGCAGCGGCGCCGGCGCTTCCTCGATGATTTTTTGGTGACGCCGCTGCATCGAGCACTCGCGATCGCCGACATAGATCGCGTTGCGGTGCTTGTCGGCCATCACCTGAATTTCGATATGGCGGGGTTTTTCGAGGAATTTCTCGCAATACACCGCCGGATTGCCGAAGGCCGCCTGCGCTTCCGAGCGCGTGGTATTCACTGCATTGAGCAGCGCCGCTTCGGTATGGACGACGCGCATGCCGCGGCCGCCGCCACCGCCGGACGCCTTGACGATGACGGGATAGCCGATTTCGCGTGCGATCTTGAGTACCGCCTTGGGATCTTCCGGCAGCGCATCATCGGTGCCGGGCACCACCGGCACGCCGGCCTTGCGCATCGCGTTCTTCGCGCTCACCTTGTCGCCCATCAGCCGAATCGTGTCGGCACGTGGCCCGATGAAGGTGAATCCGCTCTGCTCCACGCGCTCGGCAAAGTCGGCGTTTTCAGCGAGAAAGCCGTAACCGGGA